>JAESSZ010000065.1 GCA_016763875.1 Nannocystaceae bacterium | reverse complement strand
GGACACCACGAAGACGTTTTCGTGGGGCGAGGGCAAGAACTCGGGCGGCTCGCGGGCGCATGGTCGACGGTTCGCGATGACATCCCGAACCGACGCAACGCTTCGGTACTCCTGCTTTCGGGCCCGTCTGGCGTAGGGAAGTCGGCACTGCTGAGACAGTTCTTAGCGAGTGACGTCGGCCAAGGCGCGGTGGTGCTCCGGGGCCGTTGCTACGAGCGCGAGTCCGTGCCCTACAAAGGACTCGACATGCTCGTGGACTCGCTGCGGGCACACCTGCATTCGCGTCAGGCCGTCCTATCGGCCGTCGATCTCCCTGGAGCGGGCGCCCTGGCCCGGATCTTTCCCGTGCTGCAGGACGTGCCAGGGATCGGGGATCGGGCGACGGTACCTATCGAGGACCCGCTGGAGCAACGTCGTCAGGCCGTCGATGCGCTGCGGGAGTTGTGGCGGCGCCTCGCGACGATCTCTCCGCTAGTTATCGTGCTCGACGATCTTCAGTGGTGCGACGAAGACACTGCGGGAGTTCTCGTCGATCTCATGCGGCCGCAGCACCGACCGCCAATGTTCTTCATCGGTGCGTTTCGCAGCGACGACGCGGGCAACCCGGTGCTTGGGACTATCACCTCGGGTCTCGGTGCGATCGATGGCCTACAGATGGAGACGCTGGAGCTCCACCCGTTGGACATGGTGGCGGCGACCGAACTCGCGCGGAGCATGATTGGCGAGTCGGGTGGTGGCGGGTCGGGCGGGGACGAGCCTGACCTCGCGCAAGCGATAGCCACCGAGGCGGAGGGAAACCTGCTCTTCATCGCAGAGCTCGCTCGGCATGCCCTGTCCGGTGCTTCGTCGGGGTCTCCGCGCTCAGGTGCAGGATCGTTGGAAGCGGTGGTCGTCGAGCGAGCATCTCATCTCCCGGAGGTTGCGCGACGCGTGCTCGAAGTCGTCGCTACCGCGCAGTCGCCGACGGCCCAACGGGTTGTTCTCGCCGCCGCGTCGGTGATCAAGGGAGGTGTCGAGGCGATCGCGGCGTTGCGAACGCATGCGTTCGTGCGTACCAGTGGCCCGCAGCCAGACGACCCCATCGAGCCCTTCCATGCCCGTATCGGGGCCGCAATCGCCTCGAGTCTGGATCCCGTCGTGCAGCGGCGACACCACGCGAGTCTGGCGGAGGAACTCGCCCGCACGGAGGCCGACGCCGAAGTCATCGCCTACCATCTCGTGGCTGCCGGGGATCCTTCGCGAGCATTGGGGTATCTCGAGACCGCGTCGGTGCAGGCCATGGAAGCACTTGCGTTTGGACGTGCAACGCGAGTGTGCACAATGGCGCTGCAGCACGCTCCTGCGGGCGACCCACGTCGACTAGCGCTGCAGCATCGCCTCGCGGACGCATTGGCTTTTGATGGGCGTGGCGTTCAGTCTGCCGAGGCGTATATCGCGGCCGCCGAGTTGGCCGCGCCTGGGGAGGTGCTGGAGTTTCGCCGGGCTGCCGCCGAGCAGCTCTTGCGTTGTGGTCGGCTGGCGGAGGGCCAAGCCGAGCTGCGCCGCGTTCTGGCGGCTCTGCGTCTGCACGTGCCGACCGGTCCCAAGGAAGCGCTGGCGGCACTGCTGGCCCTGCGCCTGAAGATTCGACTACGAGGGACCGGATTTGTCGAACGAGACGAGCATGAGATCGATCGAAGTACGCTTTTGGCGATCGACACCACGTTCGCAGCGGCGACGGGGCTGCTTCAGTCCAACGTGCTCTTTGGGCAGTACTTTCAGGCGAAGCACTTGGTACTGGCGCTGGATGCAGGTGAGCCGCATCGACTCGCGCGTGCTCTAGCGATGGAGGGCCTGTACACCGCGACTGGCGGCACACGGGCGACGGTGCAGACCGATCTCCTCAACGAACAGCTGGCGGGTCTTAGCCGACGACTGGACGACCCTCGCTCTGGTGCGTCGTCGCAACTTGCCGCCGCGGTGGCCGATGTCTACCGCGGTCGGTTCGCGGAGGCACTGCCGCGGCTGGAGCACGCCGAAGAGGTCTTTCGTCGCCAGTGCACCAACGTGCACTGGGAGATGTCGATGGTGCGCATGTTTCGGGTGATGTCGCTCTATTACCTCGGCGATTTGAGGGGGATGCGTCGTGTGCTCGCGGACGCGCTCCAAGACGCCTCGGACCGTGACGACTTGTCCACTCAACTGATGTTGCGGGCCTCGTTCCAGCCCCTGCTGCACTTGTTTGACGACGACTTGGCGGCGGCCCGCGGCGCGTTTGCGGCGTTGCAAGCCGAGCATGTCGCCTCGCTTGGCACTGCGACCTACCGCTACGCGCGGATGATGACCCTCAGCCGGATCGAGCGTTACGCAGGTCGCGGGGGCCCGGCCTGGGATGCGTTTGGGGAACACTGGGCGGCGGTTCGCCGGTCGCTCATGTTGACCAAGCAACCGTTCAAGATATTTTCGGTGCACGATCGTGCGGTAGGCGCTCTGGCGGCGGCGGCACAGAGTCGCGGCTGGAGTCGTCGCCGTCTTTTGCTTCGGGCGCGGCGTGACGCCGATGTGTTGGATGGCGAGCGCACACGGTGGAGCCGGGCGATGGCGTTGCCCATTGTGGCGAGCCTTGCCGCAGAGCGTGGCAACCGTGATGACGCGGCACGTATCGCGCGCGACGCCGAGCGGGCGTTTGCCGAAGGGGGCATGCAGCTCTACCGTTTTTGTATGCGGCGGCGCCGCGGCGAGTGCATCCCGGGGACCGCGGGGGAAGAGCTCATCGCAAATGCCGACGCGGAACTGAGCGGCTTAGGCGTCGTGGCACCGCAGTCGCTTGCGAACATGTTGGTGCCCGCGGTGCGTTGGCCGAAGTGACAGACTTCGGTGGCGTTAAAACTTGACCAAGCTGCCGCCGCCCTTGGGCTCGACCGAGCGACTCACGCGGGGCTCGTCCGTGCTCACCACGCCGTGCTTGGCGCGGAGTTCAGGGTCCGCGTGTTCGCGGATGACGCGGAATAGTCCAGCCGAGAACGGCTCGTCGGAGTCTGCACCGCGAACCAACTCAATGCGCTCGCGCAATCCCTGCTTGTCCATTTCCATCGCGCGGTGATGGCAAAAGGGGTTGTTGCCCGGCCGGCCGAGCAATGGCTCGCTCGCAGCAGTGCATCCGCCCATGCATTCTTCGGCGTAGTAGCAGTCGCGGCAGTAGCCCCACAACTCGTTCACCGTACGATGGCGGAAGTAGGTCAGCTCAGGGGCGCGCGCCCATAGGTCTTTGAGGGAGTGGTCGCGAACGTTGCCGCCCGTGTTTGTGCTCCCTCCTAGACTTGGGCAGTTTTTGATCGCTCCGTTGCTCTCGATTGAGATCGTTCGACGTCCGGCGTTGCAGCCCGTGAAGTGCCCCGACGCTCGTTTCTGTTCGCGCCGCAGATGGAACTCTAAGGGTCCGAAGTAGCCGAGGTTGTTGCCTGGCCACAGGACGATCCCCAACTCTCGGGTTCGGGTTGCGGCTGTATCAAGGACCTCGAACAACTTGAGGTAGTGATACGGCTGCAGGACGATGTCGGCGTTGTCGACCGCGTTACCGTGCGCGCATGTGATCTGCAGTTGCCACGCGGAAATTCCCGCATCTGCCAGGAGCTCAAGGAGTTCAAGCAACTCGTGCTGACTCTGCTGATTGATCTGCGTATTGACGCAGATACGGCCTCCGGCTGCTTTGACATTGGCAAGAGCTTCGAACGCGCGCTTCCAGCTGCCTTTACGATCGCGGACGTAGTCGTGCGACGCTTCAAGGCCGTCGATCGAGACATTCACGCTCTGGATCCCGGCCTCCATCATGGCGTCGGCGCGGGTTCGTGTGAGTCCCAGTCCACCCGTGGTTAGGGTGCAGGACATACCCGCGTTGCGAATCGCTCGCGCGATCAGGATGAAGTCGTTGCGTAGGTATGCCTCGCCGCCAATGAGCACGACCTCGCCAACGCCCAAGTCAGCGAGTTCCTGGACCAGGTTGAGCGCTTCCTCGGTCGTCAGCTCGTCTGGCCGGGCTTCTCCGGCTCGGGGTCCGCAGTGCAGACACCGGTGATCACAGGCCAGCGTTAGCTCCCAAACACACAGGCTTGGGCGGGGAATCTCTAGGCCATTGATCTCGTCTGGCAGATAGCGCCGCGACCGAGATGGTGGCAGCGAGTCGACAACGGGAAGACGTTTGCGTGCGTCGGTAAGGCGCATATCAGATCACTAGATCGGGTTTTGGTCCGGCTCGGCTGGCGGGCCGCCGTAGTCTGCGCCACCACCGTCGGTGCTGGCCTCGTTCCCCGCGGATGTCGAGCTGGTTCCGGCGCCATCGGTCGAGTCGCTCCCGTTTGAGTCGCTTCCGGTCGAATCGCTCCCGGTTGAGTCGCTGCCGGCCGAACCGCCGCTGGTCGAACCGCCACCGGTCGTGTCGTCACTCGGGCGCTCGGTGTCGTTGGGATCCTCAGTAGGAGGGGGATCGTCAGACTCGGCGCCCCCGTAGTCTGCGCCACCTGCGTCCGTCTCTTGGAGCGAGTCGGTCGCGGTCTGGCCATTGACCGTCGCGCTGCCCGAGTTGTCGGTGGTCGAGTTTTGCGAGTCGTCGTCCCCGCCGCAGGCGACGAGCGCAAGCCCGGCGACAAGCCCCAGCAGGCTCGGCAACGGAGCAGTGGCGGTTGAGAGTCGAGTCTCGCAGAAAGGGCACGCGCGCTCGCCCGCGCGAACGTGACGCCGGCAAGAGGGACAACTCTGCAATGCCATGGCCAAAGTATACGGCCCAGATTCCGTGCGCGGGATCCGCTTTTCAGGAAAGCCGACTCAGCCGGTCTTCTTTTGGACTTTAGCGATGCGGCTCGCGGCCTTTGGATGCCCAAGCTTGCCAGCCTTGTCGTACTGCATCTTCGCTTCTGTGTACTGGCTCTTCTTGAACAGGGCGTCGCCAAGCGAGATGCGGTACGCGGCTTTCCCGGGGGCACGCTGAACCGCCTTACGCAGGTACTTCACCGCGCCGCTGTAGTCCCCGGCGTTGAAGTAGATCTTACCCAACAGTGCAGCGGCGTCGTGGCGTTTGGCGTCCAGCGCGAGCGCTTGCTTGAGCAGGCTCTTGGCTTCGCTGGTCTTGCCCGAACCGAAGGCTCGCTTGCCCTCCGCCGCGAGGTCTCGCGCACGTTTTGATGGCGAGGGGCCGCTGGGCTTGGGTTTGGGGGTGGGTTTTGGTTTGCTGACGGCCGGCTTGGGCTGCGTTGGCTCGGCCTGGGGTTGCGGCTCGGGCTCGGGTTCGGGCTCGGGTTCCGGCTCAGGCTGCGCAGGCTCGGGCACTGCGTCGGGCGTTGGCGTGACGCCCGTTTCCGCGGCCTGTGCGGCACCGGTTTGAGCGTTCGCGACTCCGGCCCCGTCACCGGTTGTGCCCGCGTGGCTCGGCTCCGGTTGGTCGTCGTCTGATTTCGCTTCGGCTTCGGCTTCGGCTTCGGCTTGGGCTGGTGGGATCGGGACTGCGACCTCCGCCCTCTGGGTGCTCAGAGCCTTGTCGGCGGACGCCACGGCTTGCGGTTGCGGCGGTGAGGTCGACAACGCTACCCAGCCGACCAACATCGCCGCGATCGCGGCCCCGCCGACTCCCCACAGCCAAACCGGCAGACGCCGCGGTTGATTCTCCTCTTCCTCGAGGTTCGGTTCCGTTGCGAGAACGGGTACCGTCGCTTCGTCGCCGTCAGGCTGCCCAGGCGTCGGACCGACGAGAGTTCCGGCCGCGGGTACGGTCGCGTCCACGACGGCCGTACCGCCAGCGGTGCTCTTCGAGGTGTCGCTAACGACGGTCGTCCCGCTAGCGGTGCTCTTCGGGACGTCGCTAACGACGGTTGTCCCGCTCGTGGTCTTCTGCGAGGTGTCGCTAACTACAGTCGTCCCGCTAGCGGTGCTCTTCGAGGTCGCGCTAACGACGGTCGTACCAGTTGCGGTCTTCTTTGGGGTTACCAGCGCCCCGTCACGTGGCGCGGGGGGCAGGGACGCCACGACCGTATTGCCCGTGGCGTCGGACGACTCAGATGCGGTTGGCGTGTATGCGCTGATCACCGCAGGATCAGCGAGGAACGGCGCGAACGGACGCTCCCGAATTACGGTCTTCTCGTCGTCGTCATCGTCGTCGTATCCGGTTTGCAACGCACCGGTGAACACGGGCTTGTCTTCCGTCTTCTTGCCGTCGGTTGCGGCTTCACCCGACTCGAGTGAGCGGGGTACTGGCAGTTTTGCCTGCACGGGACTCGGCCCGCGGCTCTTGTACGCGCGGGGCTTTTCCGGGGGGGGCGTAGGCAGTCCCGCCTTGTCGGCATCGGGGGTCCCCTTGGTGCGCCGCGGCGGAGGTGGCGGCTGAGGTCGTCGGGGGACGCGGCCTCCAGGCGGACCGACCGTGGTCGCCGTTTCCGATACCGCAGTGCTCGGCACCCGTCGTGTTGCTGCGTTGTCGAGTTCACGCGCCTGTGCATCCCCGTTGCCGACCGCCGGGCGTTCAAGGGGGGGACGACGACGATGGGAGTACGCCCCGGGTGATTCGGAAGTCGTCTTGTCAGTGGCCGCTGCGCTCTTCGGTTGAGGCGGCTTGGGCGGAGGCGGCGGTTTCGGGCCACCGATCGGTTTCGAGGCCGATGGCGGCTTGAAGATTGGCCTTGAGCCGGAAGGACGTTTTCCTACCGCTGCCGCGCCTCGCTTCCGAGAAGGAACCGCGGCAGACCCGATGCGTGTCCGCGGCTGCTCCAACCCGTTGCCGAGCGCTCGTCGCGAGAGCTCTCCAGAGCGTTCTGCCGCTGGCTTGCGATCCGATTCGACGATCTCAAATGGCCCCGACGGAATCCGAGTGTCGGCATGCGCGTCCCTGCTCGGGTCGTCCAAGGCTGTCGCTCCCGCCCACGTGCCGGACTCGCCCGCCGTGTGTAGTTCGTCCCACGGCGTCTCGATGTTCATGTCGGTTTGCGCGGAGCGCAGTGCTCGCTCGACTGCCCGCACGCTCTCGAATCGCGCTGCCGGGTCTTTCTCGAGGCAGCGCATGACGACTGTCGCCAAAGGGCTGTTGGACCCCAGCTTTTGGGGAGTGCCCAGCGCATGGGCTTCGCGAATCGCGTCCGGTGTGCCTTCGAAGAGCGATCGTCCCGCAAGCATCGCGTAGGCGACTGTGCCCAGCAGATAGATGTCGCGCGAGGGTTCGATCATGCCGTCGTCGATCAGCCCCGGCGATATTGGCTGCAGCGCGGCGAACTCGTCGCTGAGGCCTTCTGCCGTGATCTCGTCGGCCAGTCCGAAGTCCGTCACGAGCACCGCATCGTCTTTTCCATCGCGGCGCTGCAGCAGCACGCTTGCGGTCGACAATGCGCCGTGAGTCATGCCCAGCCCGTGGGCAACGTCGAGTGCGTGGCAAATCTGGCGGAGAATGGGAATCGCTCGCCGTGCAGGCAACGGTCCCTTGGCGATGTGTTCGTCCAGCGAGGTGCCTTCGATCATGTCTCCGGCAAGCACGAGGCGTCCGTCGGGCAGACGCCGGCCCTGGACTACTGGGTAGATGAACGCCGACTGCTGCTTGCGCAGGATGTGGCAGCTGGCGAGGCACGACTTCTTGGCGGCTTCGGACGGTGCAAGCCCGGAGCGGATGAACGTGAGCAGAAGTTGGCGGTCCGCCCCCGGGTCCCCGCTGACGAACATTTCGGCCAGCGGATGACGCCACGCAGGGGTGAGTCGGTGCGTTGTTGCGTCCTTGACCGTGCTTTCGCTCAGTCGCCCGCTCGTCGGCGCTCCCACGGGGAGTACGGTGGCATACCCGAGGGGGCGCTGCCCACCCTGTACGCACGCAATGGGTGGGTAACGCTAGTTCGATGTCGGACACCCCGGTGGTGGTAACCTGCGGGCACATGCAGTCAGCATTGTTCGTCGCTGCAGCCGCGATCTCTCTCATGACCTCGCAGTCGGTCGAGCCGAGCCGTGTGGTGGTCCTCCCGACGGAGGTCACCGGGGACGCGCCGTCCACGGTTGCGGCGGCTTTTGGCGAGGCCGCCGAGGCTGGTGTGGGCAAGACCGGGGCTGACGCAGTAGGCGCGGCCGAGGGCTGCACCAACGGCGAGTGTGCGGCCGAGGCCGCGGGTGCCCAGGGCTACGTGCTCCACACCACGGTCGAGGTCGTGGGGAGCGACTATGCGATCACCACACGTCTGTCGGACGCGAGCGGAAAAGTGGTCGATGAGCAGTCCGAGCCGTGCGAGATCTGCAACTACGAGGAGGCGGCCGAGGCGCTGCAGGCGATGGTGGAAAAGGCTGTCGCGCCCATTGCGGTGGCCAGTGCTCCTCCTGCGCCCCCGGTTGCTCCTGCGCCCGAACCGGCCGACGAGTCGCTCGATGAGGCTGCGTCCACCCCGCGCGCGGGCATGAGCGAAAAAGCTCTAGGCGGAATCGGTTTTGCATCGCTAGGAGTCGGCATTGGGGCACTTGCCGGTGGCGTAGCGCTGCTTGTGCTCAACGAGCGCCCGGTCACGAGCAAGTGCGACGGCGACCAAGTTGACCCGCAGGGGGACTGCGAACTCCGTTACAACACCCTCGGCGGTGGGGCCGGGCTGGCCATCGGCGGCGCGGTTGGGATCGGGGTCGGCGTCGGGCTGCTCTTGCTGCGCAGGAGCCGGGGGCAGATGGGCTCGGGAAAACTCGACGTCAGCGCGTCATCGGGCGGCCTTCGCGTGCGGTTTTAATCGCGTTGCGCTGTCCGTCGTCGCAACGGTATATCCGTGCGGCGACGGGGTGAGACATGCAGAGATCATATGCGTTCAATGGCGCGCTGATGTTGGTGATCGCAGCCGGATGTGGCGAGCCATCTGGCGAGGCGGCGTTGCCGGGCGAGACGTCGGGCGACGACACACTCGGTGACACAGAGGGTGGCGAGACGTCCGCGAGCGCGGGGGAGACGGCCACCGATGCGGACTCCGAGAGCCCGTGGGATCAAGGCTGGCCAATTCCCGCCAGCGAGCAAGTGCCAGGCGACGCCGACTCGGGTTATTGGGCCATGCTCAACGAGGGCTACGTTACCTGTGGCATTCCGTTCTCAATCTTCGGCCTTGTCAGCGGAGCACTCGGGTCCTTCGCGTCTGGCGACCCGTTGCCCGGTCGCGCGGGCCCCAACGCAGAGGTTCCGTACAACTGGACCGTTCATGTCAACGACGACGGCGCCGAGATTACGTCGCTCAACTGTCTCGAGTGCCACGCGGGCGAGTTCAACGGCGAGCTCATCATCGGCCTGGGTCGAGCGGACGCGGACTACACCCAGAGCATTGGCGGCTCACTTGCTGACTTGCCGATCCCGCCGGTCGACATCCCCGGGATCGATCAGCTCGCCAAGATGATGGCGCGCTACCAGGCGATCGGCGACGACATCCGCATGTACACCGTGGGTACCAACCCCGCGGACAAACTGGCGGCGGTCCTTTCGTCGCATCGCAACCAGGACACCCTGGAGTGGATCGACGAGCCGCAGTTTGTCGTGCCGGACATTGTCGTCCCGGTCGATACGCCGCCCTGGTGGCGGGTCGCAAAGAAGAACGCGATGTTCTGGAACGGGATGGGGCGCGGTGACCACCGCGGCACGATGATGTTCGCCTCCTCGCTGTGCACGGACTTGGTCGGCGACGCCGAATCGATCCTCACCTACTTCAACAACATCAACGCGTATTTGCGGTCACTGGAAGCGCCGAGCTATCCGTTGGCTGTCGACTCGGACCTCGCGCTGGAAGGCGAGGTCTTGTTCAACCGTGATTGCGGTGGTTGTCACGGCACGTACAACGCCGACCCGACGCTCGAGACGTACCCGAACTTGTTGTTCCCGCTGGACGTTATTGGGACCGACCCGCTGATCGCATCGCAGGGGACTGAGCAGCCGTTCGTCGATTGGTACAACGGCTCGTGGTACGGCGAGCTAGCCCCGCTCGTGCCCAGCGATCCGTTCCAAGGCTACATGGCGCCTCCGCTGGACGGGATCTGGGCGACCGCGCCATTTTTCCACAATGGTTCGGTCCCGACTCTGGCCTTGGTGCTGGACTCCACGGCTCGCCCAACCTACTGGCGTCGTGTGGACTACGACTCGACAAACTTCGACGAGGACGCGGTCGGCTGGCCTTTCACCGAGGTCGCCTACAGTTGGGACGATGCGCCCGCCGACGAGCAGAAACACGTGTACGACACGTCGAAGTTGGGGCACCGAAACACCGGGCACGACTTCGGCGATCACTACGACGCGGAGCAACGGGCGGCCGTGCTCGAGTATCTAAAGACCCTGTAGCGGCCCGCGCGGTGTCTCGGACTTCGATCCGCCGGATGGGCAGACCGGCCGTGTGCTGCGACCGCGTGTCATTGCGGGCTTCGTCTCCGACAAGGGAGCAGACAGGACCCCATGTCTATCAACAAGCCCCTCGCCGTTACGGTCGGTCTTGCGTTGTTTGCGACGCCCCTGCCTTCGCAAGCCCGCCCGGGCCCCCCGCCTCAACCGACTTTCACCGCGCCCGCCAAACGGGTGGCGCAACAGGTTGTCTACCACTGGAAGAAAACAGTGGACAGCAACGGCAGAGTTACCGAGAGCACACCCGTTCGCACGCTTATCGACCGGTTCGACGAGTCTGACTTCTGGATCGATCTCGATGCGCTGGAGGACAGCGAGGGTCAGAGCTATCGGATGGAGGCGGATGCCTGGCAGTCCGAAGGTAGCGACGAAGTCCACTATAAAATCAAGGTAGTCCGCGTTAAGCACACGCAGGTCTCCGATGCAAAGCGCGCAAAGGCCTGGGCTGAGGAAAACTCAGGTGCGCAGTTCGATGCGTTCTTGGCCGATAAACGTGCCACTGCCGCGACAGCGCCCCCGCGCCTTGTGGACGGTCTTGAGCGCTGGCTCGTAGAAGCTGAAAAGGACGAAACGGTAGATGTTGTGGTCATGCTCGACCATGAGCCTGCGTTTGACCTACCGAAACTTTCCTCCACGCTGTTCAGCGACGAACCCGCGATGGCACTGGCCCAAATGCATGATCGCATTGTCGCCATCGAGCTGCGCAAGAATGAGCTGGAGCTGGTCCAGCGGCCCCTCGTCGATGAGCTGAAGCGCGATGGAGTTCGCATTCACAAGCAGTACTGGCTGATCAACGGGTTTGAGGCTCAGGTATCGGCGGCCCGCCTAGCGGCCCTGGTGGCGGATCCGCGGATCCGCCAGATCGAGCGCCGGGTCGCCCCCACTCCAGACGTCAACAACCTCGACGACATGCGGGAAGGCGCACAGATCGTCCAACTGCATGACGCAGGCTTTGAAGGCGAAGACCCCAGTGGGATGTCGAGCTTCAACGGTATCCAGATCGCGGTGATCGACGACAGTATCGACGCCGATCACCCCGCATGGGACGACTGGGCGGGTGGTCCGTCGCGTTTGCTCGACATTTGGCGTGAGACGGGTGGCGTTTGGAGCACCGTCGCAGTGAGTGCGACGGCATTGCCGTCGCACGGCACCAAAGTCGCTGGACTCGCATTGGCAGACCTGATGCAGGGCCAAGACCCCGCGATTATCTCGGTCGCCGACCGCGAGGACCGCACCGGTTTTGCCCCCCGCCGCCTTCACCTGAGCAAAT
>JAESSZ010000618.1 GCA_016763875.1 Nannocystaceae bacterium | reverse complement strand
CCCGGTCCTGCTCACGGTCATCGTCGCGCTGCTCGGCGCGCTCGCGGCACTCGCGTGGAAGGTCGGCGCGAGCTAGCGAAGCTTGGCGCGTCCTATTTGTCCGGGCACGGGGCGTCGAGATCGACGGGCATCATCTCCCCCCCGAGGACAACCGGCTCGACTGTCTGAGGTTTCACGGGTTTGGCAGCAACCGCATCGGGATCAACGACCAGCATCTCGCCGTCGAACGGGACGCTATCAACGACGTCGACCCCGCCCTGCTCCTGCACCTGGTCCTGCACCTGGTCCTGCACTTTGATCTGGCCTGGCGGCTCCACCGGGTCCTGCACCTCAATCTCGCCCAGCGGCTGCACCTCGATCTTGCCCTCGAACTCGTCCACCTCCATTTGGGCCTCAATACCCCCCGCCATGGCGACGTCAGGCTTGTCGTTGCGTGTCTGCTCAATCGGTGGATGCGCGATGACGTCAGGATTGTCCACGGGTGAGCAGGCGGCCAATGCTGCGGCAAGTCCGAGACCGGCGGCTGCCGCGGGACGGCTACGCCGCAAGCGACTGAGCGGGACCACCGCGGCCGCGACGGGTTTGGGCGGCGTGAACCGGATCTGCCCGTCGGCCACGCGCGTGTACGTCACGCAGATCTTTCGACCAACGTTGGCCTTGAGAAGCGTGCGCGCATCCGACTCGGTCATGGCGGACAGATTGTGGACGCTCTTGACGCAATGCGTGCAATGCGCTTCCTTTGAAGCGCGGTCGTAGCCGATCGCATCAAGGTCGATGGGGCAAGGACCGGTGATCTGCACATTCGCGGCGTCCATGACAAAGATTCCAGACGCACCTACGACCCGATGGGTCTAGGACTTCGGTGTGCGCGACAGTCGCGTATCCTGTGGTGGCGTGGCTGCTCCCGACAACAAGAACATCCTCAACACGCTCGGTGTGCTGTGTCGTGAACGACTCCCAGTCGCGCTGATGTCGCGAGACCTGCTGGTCGTCTGCCATGGTCGTTTCACCGACCTCGACGAAGAAGCGCTGACGTTGGCGTTCGACATCCGTCCCACGGGCCTGGGCTTTTCACCGCCCGCGTTCTGCATCGGTTCGTTCAACCTCGAATCACGCCCGCACCTGTTCACGACCCGCGTGAAGCGAAACCCCGAAGTCGCATCCGAGGGCCCAGGCGTGCTTCAAGTGGAGATCCCCGGGGCGATGCGTTGGCCGGAGTCTCGGATGGCCGTGCGGCTGCCCGTACCGCCGACCGCTCCGCTGCGGATGCGAGTACGCAGCGCAGCGGCCGAGTTTGAGGTTAGCGCGCGCGACATCAGTCTCTGCGGCGCCCTCGTTCAGTGCGTCGGCGACGATGTGCCGCTGCTGTCAGCGGGCGAGCGGATCGCGGTCGAACTCGAACTCGACGGGAAAACGGTGCAGATGCCCGCCATCGTTCGACGTCGGGCGCCGCCGCGATACGGGCTGTATTTCCCGAACTCGGTCACCGAAGGTCGGCTCGACCCACCCCGTGCCTGGCGCAAAATGATCGACGCCGTCGCTCGCTACACCTGATGCGCGCGAACGCTCACCAACGCCATGCAAACGGCGATCGGCCGCGGAAGACGTGACGTTCGTCGCGCCTTCAACGGCCTGAGTCCTCGGATCTGCAGAAATCTTGCACACATTGTGGTTTGATGTGGCGAAATGTGGACTGATCGGCTATCAGAGAGCCATGGTCCGTGACCGCTTGATCTCGCTGCTCGGTGCTGGCTCCTTCCTCGTAGGGATGTCGGCGGGATGCGATTCGGAGACCCCGAACGCGTCCGCTGGGTTCAACGTGCCGCCCAGCGGCGGCACCGCGGGCGACGATGGCGACGACGACGGGTCAGTGACGACCGGAGCCGACAGCAACGGCGACCGTCCCGACAGTGGGCCCGACGATGGCCCCGATGGCGACCCCGACGATGGCCCCAATAGCGACCCGGACGACGGGCCCGACGACGCGCCGGACACCGAGGGCAGCGATTCCGGCGTGACCGACGCGGCGAGCTCGGGCACTGACGGCGGCGCAACCACCGACGGCGGCACAACCACCGACGGCGGCGCAACCACCGACGGTGAGGGCAGTGGCGACGGCGGTGTGGCGGGCGATTGTTGCGAAGCCAACGGGACGCCGAGTTGCGACGCGCAAGGATGCGCCGACGCAGTCTGCGGCGCCGATCCGTTCTGTTGTGACACCCAGTGGGATGACGCCTGCGTCGACATCGCCGCGGGCATGGCGGCCTGCGAGTGTGGAGGCGGAGGCGCCGAAGATGCAGGTGGCGGCGGTGACTGCTGCGAGGCGCACGAAAACGTGGGCTGCGAGGTCGCTGCGTGCGAGGCAACCGTCTGCGGCGAAGATCCCTTCTGCTGCGACGACCAGTGGGACGAAGTGTGCAGTGAAGCGGCATTCCTCGAGCCATCGTGCGGCTGCGAAGGCGGCGAGACCGAGGGCGGCACCGGCGACCCCGGCGACGGCATGCTCGTGATCAACGAAGTTCTGTACGACCATCCCGGTGCCGACGTCGATGTCTTCATCGAGCTGGCCGGCCTGCCTGGAACGAGTCTCAACGGTGTCTCGCTGCAGGCGGTCAACGGCAACGGCGGCGCCGTTTACCAAACGCTCGACCTCAGCGGCACCATCGGTGCAAGTGGCCTGTATCTCATCGTAGACCCCGCCGCGGGCGCCACACTGCAGGGTCTCGCCGATGAGGTCGACTCGATCGCCGACCTACAAAACGGACCGGATAGTGTTCGACTGCTGGTCGACGACGTGGAAGTCGACGCGTTGGGCTACGGCAGCTTTGCTGGCGCCGAAGTCTTCGCGGGTGAAGGCGATGCCGCTGCCGACATCAACGGCACGCAGTCGTTGTCCCGCTTCGGGGATACCGACGACAACGCGACCGACTTCGTCGAGTCCGACGCCACGCCCGGCGCCGCGAACTAGCCGAACAATCCGAGTTGCTCTTGCGAGTGCCGTGGCGAGCTGCCTTTCGGCCTCCACGCGGGAGGGCAGCCCGGAGTGCGCTCCAGTGCGAGCAACCAGCGCTTGACGTCCACGCCACCACCAAAACCGGTGAGCGCTCCGTCGGCCCCCAACACTCGATGACACGGGACGATGACCGGCACCGGGTTGTCGCCATTGGCGTGGCCGATTGCACGTACCGCAGTGGGTCGCCCAATCGCACGCGCTTGCTCCCCGTACGATCGGATCTGTCCAAATGGGATCTCGCGCAGCGCTTGCCAGGCCTTGCGCTGAAACTCGGTGCCAAGCAACGAGACTTCGAGGTCGAACTCTCGCCGCTGACCACCCAGGTACTCCAGCAACTGCCGACGCGCCGGGTTGTCGCGCGAATCGACGCACAGACGCGCGTTGTGACGCCTCGCGAACTTCGATAGCGACGTCAGCGCGTTGGTCATCTCGACGACAAAGCCGACGTACACAACTGCATCGTGCTTGTCGCGCGCGACAAGGAGAGACAACGCCGGGTGCGAGACACGGTCGACTCGCCAAAGCGCCTCGAAGGCCGGGGGGGTACCCGTGCGACGGACGCGACGTTGGTCGGCAGCCATGGGCGTGTTGTACCAAACGAATTTGACTCGCGGGGAACACACGCCCAGCATGGCTACCGATGTTGGGCCGGACCACTGTGCCGTGGACGTCATTCCTGACGGGGGCCGCGCTCGCAGCCACCTTGGGATGCGGCATGGGTTGCACCAAATCCGAGCCGGTGCCGCAGCCGCCTTCCTCTGCCGCACAGAGCCCCGCGACCGATAGCGCCGCCCAGCAACAGGAGGTGGCGCTCACTCCCCGCGGCGTTGCGGACGCCCCACTGCTGCCGGTCCTCAACGCGGCGGCACTCGACGCCCGGGTCCTCGCCCAGCGCGCTGTACTCGGTAAGCGTGCCGTGCTGTTCGAAGATCGAAGTGGCCGCCCGGTCCCCTGGCTATCGGGCACCAGCGCCTCGAACGAAGACTCGTTTGACGACGATCTACTCGACTCGCTCCCCGGTTCGTCGGGACTCAACGTCGGTGCGGTCACCGGACCGTCGGTCAACGGCAACGCGCTGGGCCTATTCACGCCGCTCGAACCCGACGCCGAGGACGGCGAGACACCGCTGGCTCATTTTTATGCCGCGCTACGCACACTGCAGACGGGCAACGATCCGGACGGCAAGGTCCGAATCTTGGCGTACGGCGCTTCCCATACGGACGCCGACATCTATCCCCACTACCTGCGCTCGTACTTGCAGCAGCGATTCGGGGACGCCGGCCATGGTTTCGTCCACATCGCGCGTCCGTGGAATTGGTACGGGCATGTCGACATGCGTGTCGAAGGCCTCAAGCGATGGTTGACCACGCACGCCCAGCGTCGCAAGGGCATCGAGGACGGCATGTTCGGGTTGATGGGCGCCAGCCTCATCACAAGCAGCAGCAAAGCGTTTGGTCGCATCTCGCCGCGCAACGGCACGCTTGCGTCGCAGTTCGAGATCTACTTCCTCGAGCAGCCACGCGGCGGGAGCTTCAAGGTGTACGCGAACGGGAAACTGCAGGGGACCGTCAGCACCCGCGCCAAGACGCGGCGCGCGGGGTACTACGCGTTCACGCTGCCCGAGGGAGAGCACACCATCGAGATCCGGCCGGTTGGTAACGGAACGGTGCGCATGTTTGGCATGACCACCGAACGCGACAGCCCGGGGGTTGTCGTCGATACGCTGGGGATCGGGGGCACTCGCGCCGCGAACATGCTGGCGTGGGACGAAGCGGTGTGGGCCGACAACGTCTCTCACCGCACGCCCGACTTGGTGATGCTGGCCTACGGCACCAACGAGGCCACCGATTCCCACGCCGACATCGCCGTGTACGAAGCCGACATGCGCGAAGTGATGGAGAAACTCGGCCGAGTGGCGCCTGGTGCCAGCTGCATCATCATCGGTGGCGGTGACTTCCCGCGAAAACTCGACGACGGCGCGTGGGGGGTGCGCCCCCGCGTTGGACAGATCCGCCGGGCACAACGGGAGATCGCCCGTGAGTACAGCTGCGCGTTTTGGGACCTGCATGCGTTCATGGGTGGCGACTTGTCGATGACACGCTGGGCCAACGCAAACCCGTCGATGGCCAAGGGCGACCACATTCACTTCACTAAGCGCGGCTACGCTCGCATGGGCATGGGCCTGGTCGACGCGATCATGGTCCCGTTCGACGGCAACGCGCTGCAGTAGCGGGCTACTTACGACGTTTCTTGCGGCGTGAACGCTTCGTGCTTTTGGGCGGTGCAGCCACCGGGGTCTGGAAGACGGGCCGCGTTCGTGGCCGCACGATGCCGAAGAACTCGTCGATGGTGGGAAGGCTGCCGCTGACCTTCGCCTGGCTTGTCCTACGGCCCTTGGGACCTTCGAAGAAGAACACCAACGGCAGCTGCACCTCGCCCGCGCGTCCGGGGTCAAGCTGAGTACCCGCGAGCGCCTCGAGGAGGCAGACGTCGCCCAGGCCGTCCACCAAGCCTCCGGTTTTTATACGGACCTCGGTCACCGATCCATCCGCGAGGAGCGTGGCCTTGGCAGTCAACTCGACGATCAACTCAGGGCTTCGAGAAAACGCGAGTTCGTAGCAACCGAGCAGCGCGCCGCGGGCCGAGTCGAGTGTGTCGCGGGCTAGCGCGACCGCGTCTCGCCTGGCTCCGGATCCGGCGCCGGATGGAAGTTCTATGTCTACGGGGCGGAGCCGAACGAGCGCACGCGCTCCATTGAGCATGGTGATCTCAGTCCCGGTCAGGACCAACCCGGTCCTGGCCGCGGCGGCTGACGATATCAGGCGCTCCTTGACTCGGGGGTCGTCCAGCGACGCCAAGCGGGAGTCACGAACATGGACCGTCCGGTGCATATCGCCATCGACCGTCTCACCCGCGTGGTCATCGACCGGCTCCTCGACTTCCTCGACATCCTCGACCTCGGGTACGGCGGGCGGCGGCTTTGACGGACTTCCGTTTGCGGCCACGAGGGCGTCATCGGCCTCGGCGAACGAGTCGACCGAGTACAGAAGTTCGTAGACCTCGCCTCGCGCCGCGCGGGCCGACTCGCCGTCCCCGAACGCAGCCTCGTGCTCGATGACGTACGCGGACAGATCGCGCTCCGCGGCCTCAAGAAACGCCCGGTCGCGAGTTTGCTCGAATGCCAAGAGATGCACGTATCCGGTGCGTAAGACGAGCCGGTGTCGCATCGCCCCGTTCGCATTGCCCGGCGGCAGCTGCTCAACCACATGCTGCATCAGCCGGACGGCCTCCGGGTAGCGCTCATCCTCGATCCGTTGTTCGGCGACCCGGTAGATTCGGGCCGATGTCATCTGTGCGCCAGCCTTGGTGCTGGGGCGGGGGGGTGGAGCCGGAGGCGTTTGTGCCGACGAAGGCTCCGCTGGCGGGGGTTGCGCGGGTTGCGCGGTGGTCGACGACGACGTCGCAGCTGCCGATCGCCGGGCACAGCCCGAGTCCGCAAACATCAGGAGCGTCAGGAGAAGACAGCTCACCCGCATGACGGTCCGAACGCGGCGAGGACCGCGTGCTTACAGCGCTGGGCACAATGAGCTTCGGGATCAAGTGCACCGCGCGTCAGTAGTCGCGCGGCGGCGCGATCCGATCGAACCCCTCGACAAGTGCCGTGCGCCCCCACGCGACCGCGGTTTCTCGGATGGATCTTCGCTCAATCTCCGGCAGCATGCCAAAGGCTGCTGTCGCGTTTTCCGCGACCAGGACTCGGCGGTCCATGCTCGGCGCCCACTGCATCAGACTGTCCGCCGCCGCTGCGACCGGCTCCATCGGCCGGCCGGCGGCGATCCAAGAGTGGAGGCCGCCCCACAATACGATGGCGTAGGCACCTGTGCCGGCCCATTCGTCGTCCTCGGGCGGCGGTGGCCGGCTCCTGACGAAGCTGTCGAACTGAAGCGCGAAGCACGTTGCCAGCCAGAACGTCCCGAGTGCCGAACTGGTGTCATTATCCGCTGCCGCCGCGATTAATGCGAGCAATGGCCTTGGCGTCGCACCGCCCGTACCAGAGCTCGCCAGTCCCGCGGCCAACGCGATCGCCGTGCGCTCCGGGTCTCGCTGTCCCACTGCGACCTTACGAAGGACCTCGGCGCCGACAGTTCCAAATTCCTCGACCTGTCCGTCGGCCCAGGACTTCATCAGCGTGATGCTCAACTCGGCGCTCTCAAGGTCACTTAGCTTCCCATCGCGCGCGCCCAAGAGGGAAATGAAGAGGCCTGGCTCCCGCCAATAGGCGGGGCTAAGCAGCGAAGCCGCTTCACGGATCAGCTTTGCCTCGCCGCGGTCTTCGTTCGCGCGCAAGCGCACTGCGAGCTCTCGCCGGCTATCCACCCCCCGCGGATCGGAGCGGAAAGCGTCAACAAACAGCTGCGCCAGACGAACCAGGGTTCCCGGCTTGATCTCGAATCCGTCGTTCCCACCCAGGGAGTTCATCGCATGGAACGCTTGCATGAGATCGATGCGAGGCAACACCGCGAGCCTGTCCTTCGCAGCGGCTGAATCACCCGCCGCTTCTAGCGCGGCGGCGAGCCACCCGACGACGATGGGATCTCGGTGGTCTTCGACAATCGCAACGAGCTCATCGAGCAACCGCTGCGGTTCCGAAACGCTCAATGCCGCGGTGACCCGCAAAAGAAACTGGTAATGGAAGCTCCCCATCTCCGGAGTCTCGGCAGACCCAGTCTGGACCCACCGCCCGTAAGCGTCCGGGCTGCTAAAGCGCCAAGTCCGGTCGGTCGCTCGTCCGTACCAGGCCCGAAAAATCCGCAGCAACGCAGATGCGCGCAACCGTTCCGTCTTCATCGCGCGGGAGATCCGGAACAGCGGGTCGGCGAGTTCGTAGAAGACCTCCCGCCCGACGCGGGTCCCGATAACCAGCGCGTTGTGCCGCAGATGGCGGAGGTGTGTCGACGTAGTGGCTTGCGGGGTCAGTGTTGCTTCCGAGATCTCCGTCACCGACAAAGGTCGCCAGGACTCGGCAAGCAGCTCAGCGACCGGGCGCTGCCCCGCGGAGAGGCGGGCGAGCTGTTCCT
>JAESSZ010000617.1 GCA_016763875.1 Nannocystaceae bacterium | reverse complement strand
TGGCGGGCAACGGCGCGGGGTTGTTTGGCGCGCCTTCAGACAGCGCGATTCAAGGCACCGGGACCGCCATTGTGCTCGAGGACTTCAACGGCGATACGTTCCTCGACATCGCCGTGACCTCCGGGGATATGGACATCGTCACCATCTTGCTCGGCAACGGGATCGGCGGTTTTGGTGGCAGCGTGCCGTTCGCCACTGGCAGCAGCCCGGGCCGACTCGCAGTCGACGACATCACGGCGGACGGTGAGCTCGATCTCGTCGTCATCAATACGGGCGACGATACGGTGAGCGTCCTGGCCGGAAACGGACTGGGGGGATTTTCCACCGTCGCCACCATCGCGACCGGCAGCAACCCGAGTGACCTCGCGCTCGGTGACCTCAACGGCGACGACGCCATCGACATCGTGGTGAGTAACAGCGGCGACGACAACGTCAGCTTGCTGATCTCCGCGCCCTGAGCCCGCGTCACAACATCGCCGCCGCAGCAATAGGTGCAAGCCCGAATGCCCAAGATCATCCAGGGCGACAACCTCCAGGTCCTGCCCGACCTCCCCGACGCGACGTTTCCGCTGATCTACATTGATCCGCCGTTCAACACCGGCAAGCGGCAGCGACGAACGACCCTCAAGACGCAGAGCGACGTCACTGGCGACCGCGTCGGATTCGGCGGAAAGCGGTATCGAAGTACCGCCGTCGGCTCGATCTCCTTTGCGGACGTGTTCGATGACTTCCTCGCCTTTATCGAGCCAAGGCTGGTGCACGCGCATCGTTTGCTCACCGACGACGGCGCGTTCTTCCTGCACATCGACTACCGGGAAGCGCACTACTGCAAGCTGCTGCTCGACGCGATCTTCGGTCGACACTGCTTCATGAACGAGTTGGTGTGGGCGTATGACTACGGCGGCCGTTCGAAACGCCGCTGGTCGGCCAAGCACGACACCATCTTCTGGTACGCAAAAAACCCCAAACGCTACACGTTCAACTTCGACGCGATGGACAGGATCCCGTACATGGCGCCACGGTTGGTCACGCCGGAGAAGGCGGCGCGCGGCAAGACCCCCACGGACGTCTGGTGGCAAACGATCGTACCGACCGCGGGCAAGGAGCGAACGGGGTACCCGACGCAAAAACCCATCAAGATCCTTGAGCGCATCGTCAAGGTGCACAGTCGACCCGGGGAGACGGTGCTCGACTTTTTCGCGGGCAGCGGTACAACTGGAGAGGCCGCCGCGCGGCACGACCGCGACTTCCTCCTGGTGGACGACAATCCCGAGGCGATTGCGGTCATGCGACAACGACTCGCATTCGCTGATCCCGAGGTGGTCGTGCACAAACCGTAACGAGCGCGACCGGCCCCCGTAGTGTGCATTGCGATGTCCGCAGTGATTCACGACGACGCAAGCGCCGCCCTGCCTCAGTTCGGCGTGGGGCGCCGGATCAAACAAACACGCAGTCTGTGCCCGCGGTGCCTGCAAGACATCGACGCGGAGGTATTCGAGCGCGACGGCGCCGTATGGATGGACAAGCGCTGCGCCGATCACGGCGTGTTTTCCGCGCTTTTGGCGACCGATCCCGCCCACTACTACCTCGCCGATCCAAAGGTCGAAGACCTCGGCTCGTGCTGCGGTCCCAGCCGGCATTGCGGGGACCAGGTCGAAAACCACTCCTGCAACCTGCTCATCGAGATCACGCAGCGCTGCAATCTGACCTGTCCCACCTGCTACGCGGGCTCCTCGCCCAAGCGAACCGAGCAGATGTCGCTGGCGCGGTTCGAGGCCGTGATCGATCAGCTGCTCGAAGACGGTAAGGGCGACGCGGACCTCATCCAACTCTCGGGCGGCGAGCCAACGATCCATCCGCAGATGTTCGAGATGATCACGTTGGCGCTGGCCAAAGGCGTCCGCCGCGTTTACGTGAACACCAATGGGATTCGCCTGGCGCAGCGTTCGTTCGCTGAACGCCTCGCCGCTATCGAAGGCGTCTCGGTCTACCTGCAGTTCGACGGGTTCTCGCGCAAGGCGCTGACGGTGCTCCGTGGCGATGGCGATCTGTTGTCGACAAAAATGGCCGCACTGGACCACTGCGAAGCGCTGGGAATCGACGTGGTGCCCGTGATGACGCTGACCCGTGGTGTCAACGACGGAGACCTGGGCGCGTTGCTGCGCGAAGCCGCCTCGCGTCGGTCGATCCACAAGGTCATGATCCAGCCCGCGATGTACTCCGGCCGCTACGAAGGTCCCCGCCTCGTCCAACGCCTCACCGTCGCAGACGTCGTCAAGCTCATCGCCGAGCAAACCGGGGGAACTTTCTCTGAAGCCGACTTCGGCCCGATCCCCTGCTCGGACCCTAACTGCTTCTCGATGGCTCTCGCGTTGAAGACCGCCAAGGGCCTGGTGCCTGTCTCCCGCTACTTCCCGCGCTACGAGACTTGGTCCGAGCCCGGCATCGCGGAGATGGTCGCGTCGGTCACCGATTCCTTCGACCGCGCCGCGCAACTACGGGCGATGGTCCAGTGGGTCACCCAATCCGGTGCTCTGGCCGCGCTCGACGACGTGGCGATCGACGCACTGCTCGATCAGATCACCGACGTCGGCACGGGCAGCAACGACGACTGGGCGGGACTGCTCGCGATTGGCATCAAGCCCTTCATGGACGCCTACACGCTGGACCGTGATCGCACCGACAAATGCTGCAACCACATCGTAGGCAGCGACGGAAAACCGGTGTCGTTCTGCGAGTACAACGCCAAACACCGCCCGCTGGGAATCGGCTGACATGTCCTGCTGCACGTCATTCTACGCGCGGCCCGAAGTCCGCGAGTTCATGGGGGACTGCTTCCACCCCGGCGGCGAGGCGCTCACAAGGCGCATGCTCGATGCGATGCGCCTCTCGGCTGGGACCCGCGTGCTCGACGTTGCGTGCGGCACCGGCCTCACGACCGTCGCGTTGGCCCGCGACTACGGGGTCCACGCCGTAGGACTCGACCTAGGGCAGGAAAACCTACAAGCCGCTCGGGCGTCCGCGCAGACAACCGGACTCGATCTCAGCTTCGTCTTGGGCGAGGCGAGCGAGCTTCCGTTCGAGGACGATGCGTTCGACGCGGTCGTTTGCGAATGCGCGCTGTCGACGTTCGAAGACAAGCCCAAGGTCGTGAGCGAGTTTGCGCGGATCACCCGAAGCGGTGGACGGTTGGGGCTCTCGGACATGGCGGTGTACGGAGAACTTCCGCAACGCCTCGCCGAGCTCGCGGGGCCTTGGGCGTGCTTGCAGGACGCGCAAAGTGTGGAGCAGACCCAGCGCATGCTCCACGACGCGGGCTACCAGATCACCGGCTACGACGACGAGAGCGCAGCGCTGCACACGCTTGCGCTTGAACTCAAGCGCAAGCTCGTCGTCATCGGGCTGGGGCGTATCAGTGGTTTGCTCGGCACCGACGTTGATCTTCGCGAGCTCCGCGAGGTCATCGACCAAGCCCGA
Organism: Nannocystaceae bacterium; assembly: GCA_016763875.1. GTDB lineage: Bacteria > Myxococcota_A > Polyangia > Nannocystales > Nannocystaceae > JAESSZ01. Next base: position 2,472 of record JAESSZ010000617.1, on the reverse strand, counting down.
GCCGCAGTGGACCGCGGCGCAGTGCAGTACTACCGGATGACTGCCAGTCTCTGACGGCGCTACACGAAGTGCTCATCGTGCTGGTGATCGTCGTCGTCGCGTTCTTCCTCGGCATCGAGGAACGCCAGGTGCTCGGGCTTGAACCACCGGTTGAGTAACAACCGCATCGGCACGAGCAACGCGATGAACAGCGGGAACAAGATCCCGACCGCCGAAGCCTTCACGACCCACAGTATCGCAAGCAACGCGGCCTGCACCGCCGTGAACCCATGCACAACCCTGCGCGGTACTCGGCGAAGGTAGTGCGTGGGTGGATACTGCGAAGGCTCAAGCACCCACAACTGCGCACGTTCGAAGAACTGGTTATCACGCATCGACGCGATGCCCATGTACAAGAACAGTCCAAAAAGGACTGATAGCGGAATTTGCTCGAGCAACGAAAGGAATGCGAGCGAGACCCCGATAAGCACGTGCACGGCGAACGCGGTGAGGCGATTTTCGTTCACACCGACGATACGCTCTCGCCCGCCGTGTTCGTTCACTGTGGCCAGCGCGCGCACATGGTTGAGTGATCGCACCGTCGCCGCGACCATCCAGGGCAGTCCGAAGAGCGAACACACCCCGACGAGTGCACCCACGATCAGCAGGTCGAGGTGATAGCCGCAGCCCTTCTTGAGCCGGTACCGCGGGTTATTGACGATGCGAACGGTGATGTTTTGGTCGAGGAACAACAGCACCGACACCAGGACCGCAGGAACAATCGAAGCGCCCCAGACCCACGCGGGTGCCTCAAATGGGTCGACGAGCCAGCCGCGCCCACTCGTGGTTTGGAACTGATCCGGAACATCCAGCGTCGCGACGGGTACCCCCTTGAGGCTGAGCGCCGCAAACGTCATCGCCATGATGGCGATCGCAGGTCCGAAGTCGGCAAGAAACTCCCGAGCCCAGCGCCGCAAGAAAGGACCGCGCCGCAATCGCGCCAGCTGGGTCGCGAGCTGATACGTGCCCAGGGCAAGCACGACCGAGGCCAGGGCCCCGTCGTGAGCCCCGCTATCGCCAAAACCAGAAAACGTGTCCTTGACGGCCTCGACCACGAAAATGATCGAGATAAGCCCAGCGAAGATCTCGTCGGTGAAGCGTGTGAACCACCGGATGAGCGAGCTGGCGTCCGTGACCGCTGCCCCCATGATGATGAGCGACGTCCACATCCCGACCCAGGACAGGGTTGGGAAGAATGGGATCCCCAGAGATTCACACAGCGTATAGAGGATGCCGATGAAGATGACGACCGGGCCGGTGCTGCCCAAGATCGTCAGCGGCTGCCCCGACGTCAGCGAGTAGACAATGCCGCAGATCGCAGTGCCGAGGATCATCTCGATCGCGCCGATCGCACCGTCGGTGAGCACCGACATCAATCCGCCAAAAGCGATTGCGGGAGCGAGGCACGCAAAGAACAGGAAGAGGATCGTTGCGAAGGACTTTGTATTGAGTCCGTCACGGAAGTCCGAGCCGTACAACGGGAGTCGTCGTGCAATGTCCCGACGGATGCCCCCGAACAACTTGCCGGTTCGCTGCAGTTCCGGTGGAACTTCGGCTTTGACCGGTACGCGCTCAAGATGCTCAAGGTAGCGGCGGTACACGACCAACAAGCCGTGGTCGATGTCGTCTTCCGCGTGACCAAGCAGGTCCAGGTTGAAGTGCTCGTCCTTGAGCATCCAACCCAGCGGCTCGAGCGCGTCGTCGCTGACACGATCGTCGTCGGTCTTGCCAACGATGAACCAGCAAAAACGAATATCGGCGTGGTCGGCCGCCGGATGCGGCTTACGGAACCCAACGAGGGTGACGCATGCCTCTCCCTCGACCGGGATCCGGAACACCCCAATACCGTTACCGAGACTAGCGGGGACCGCCTCGGTTTCCGCCAGCTCACGCCTCGCAGCGGCAGCTTGCGCTTCGGTGAGGCGCCCTTGCTGACCAAGGTTGTCGACGACGCCCTGAAAAATCGGCAGTAGTTCGTCGCCAGGAAGGTCGAGGACTACCGCTGATTCCTTGAGAACGCTCCGCATTGTGTATCGGGGTGATGACCAGGTCGCGAATGCAGCCCGGCGGGTGAGCCTAACAGCAACGGCGGTCAACGAGTGCTGCTGGCACAGAACGGCGATCGGAGGGGATCCACCAAACGGGCGGGGAAACAGGTTCGCGCACCGCCACTTAGCGGGGTGCAGTACACTGGCCCGCGTGACTCGGGCGTTGTTGGCACTTGCGCTGGGCGGCGCCACGGCGTGTCTCCCTGCCTCGGGTGGCGGCGAGACCGACGCGACCGACGCGACCGACAGCGAGTCCACGACCAACGCGCCGAGCGTGACGAGCATATCGGGTGACAACGCTGACCCCGATTCGACGGGAGGCCGCGTCCCCCCCCGCCCCGCTTGCGCGGACTATCTCGCTTGTCTGGTCGACGCCGGAGATCCG
>JAESSZ010000064.1 GCA_016763875.1 Nannocystaceae bacterium | reverse complement strand
CCCGCCGAGGTCGCAGCGCTGCGACAAGCGACTGACGACACAACGCCGCCGAGGTAGGCTCCGGACATGGCCGAGCTGTACGCGACAGGATCCCGCCAATGGCAACCCACGCGGTGGCCCGGGGTCGAGGCATCGGCGACCGGCGATCATGTCCACAGCGGCGCTTCTTTGTCTCGAATGCGGGCTGGGGCTCGCATCAGTTGGCACAACCACCCACACGGCGAACACACCTACATTGTCGAAGGTGAAGCGATGTTCGGCGAGGTCCACGCGCACGCAGGCGACGTGGTGTACACGCCGCCGGACGAGGGTCACGAAGTCCGAGCATTGACGGACGTTGTCTTCTTGGGCGTCGCGCCGCGGGAGTTCTAAAGCACTCGTTGCTACAGAACAGTTGTTGCAGCGTCGGCGCTGCACCCACATCCAACTCGCGGCATGGCGCCAAGAGCCACGCAAAAAAACCACCCGAGCCCTGAACTGCCGCACGGAAGGCCAGCTGCGCATTTGCATTTCGCGCGGCAACGCGCACGCGCGGGCGGCCCGGCCGCCGTAAAGGGGTTCCATTGCGACACCGAGAGCCGTAGCGTGAGGTGTCCGCTTATGTATCGTCCGAAGGCTGTTATTTCTTTAGTCCGTCTTTCTTCCGCTGTGGCGTTGCTGGCCGCGTTGGGACTGACAGGGTGTGCCGACCCCTGCACCGACGATGGCCTGCTTCAAGACACGCCCAGCGATTGCGCCGCCGTCTTTTCGGGCACGGACAGCGATGGCAGTGGCGTTGATACCGACCAAGCCATGATGGATGCATCCGCCACCGCGGACTCGACCCAGGGCGATGCAACGCGCGGAGGGAGCGGCGACGGCAGCGGAGACTCGGACGGTAGCGGCGACAGTGACGGCAGCGGAGATTCGGACGGCAGCGGAGACAGCGGCAGCGGAGACACGGACGGCAGCGGAGACAGCGGCAGCAGCGGAGACAGCGGCAGCAGCGACGGCGCGGACGACCCGTTGTTCTGCGAGGACAACGACAGCGACGGTTTCGGCGACCCAGACACGTGCGTGCCCACGGACCCCGACAGCCCACCTGCGGGCTGGGTCCCCATTGAGAACGGTGAGGACTGCGACGACGACAACGCTGATGCGTTTCCGGGCGCGGCCCCACACGACGACCCAGAGGCCTGCATGCAGGACGCAGACGGCGACGACTGGGGTGATGACAACCCGCCAGCTGGCGTGGATCCGGGCACAGACTGCGCCGATGACAACGTCTTTGCGTATCCGGGTGCCGCGGAGATCGAAGGCCCTGGCGTCTGTATGGAAGACGTTGATGACGACGGTTGGGGCGACGAAAACCCGCCAGCCAACGTGGTTGCCGGGACCGACTGTGCCGACGACAACGTCAATGCCTACCCGGGCGCGGCTGCGATCGATAGCCCGACCGCGTGCATGGAGGACGAAGACGGCGACGATTTCGGCGACGACACGCCTCCGGCCGGCGTCGACGCTGGCACGGACTGCGATGACAGCAACCCTGGCATCACGCAATGCGGCACATGGTGCGACGATACCGACACCGACGGTTTCGGTGACCCCAACAGCTGCGTGACCCAACCGGGGCAGCCGCCAGGCACGGTTGGCAACGACCTCGACTGCGACGACACCGACGCTGACACCTTCCCGGGCGCCGCGCCTAACGACAACCCCGCGGCGTGCATGAACGATGACGACGGTGACGATTGGGGCGACAACACTGTCGCAGTCGGCGTGGTGCCCGGCACCGACTGCGACGACGACAACATCTCTGCGTTTCCCGGAGCGGCCGAACTCGATGACGCGACCGCCTGCATGGAGGACGCCGACGAGGACGGATTCGGCAACGACACTCCCGACGCTGGCGTGACCCCGGGCAGCGACTGCGATGACGCCGATGCGCTGACCGTCCTGTGCGATACGTGGTGCGACGATGACGACGACGATGGATTCGGCGACCCGGACACGTGCGTGGTGAGTCCCGTGGCGCCGCCAGGCACCGTCGGCAACGCCCTGGACTGCGACGACGACAACGACAACGCCTTCCCCGGCGCCGCGCAGATCGAAGATCCCACCGCGTGCATGGAAGACGAGGACGACGACGGCTGGGGTGATGCCGCACCACCAGTTGGGGTAACCCCAGGTTCAGACTGCAACGACGCCGCGCCGTTCGCTTTCCCGGGCGCCGCCCAGATCGAGGGTCCCGCGCTGTGCATGGAGGACGAGGACGACGACGGCTACGGCGACGACAATCCACCCGCGGGCGTCGTGGCTGGTACGGACTGCGATGACAACGACGCGCTCGTCGTGGTCTGTGGGCTGTGGTGCGACGATGTCGACCTCGACGGATTCGGAGACCCGAATGCATGCGTCATGGTCGGCATGGCACCACCCGGCACGGTTGGTAACGACCTGGACTGCGACGACAGCAATGGCGACGCGTTCCCGGGCGCGGCCCCACTGGATGACGCGACCGCGTGCATGGAAGACGCCGACGGCGACGACTACGGCGACGACAGTCCGCCCATGGGCGTCACTGCGGGCACCGACTGCAACGACAACGCCCCATTCGCCTTCCCAGGCGCCGCGCAGATCGAGGACCCGTCCGCGTGCATGGAAGACGCCGACGACGACGGATTCGGCAACGACACACCACCCGGCGGTGTCACGCCTGGGCTGGACTGCGACGACTCCGACCCGTTGTCGGTGTTGTGTGGCACATGGTGCGACGATACCGATCTCGACGGTTTCGGCGACCCCAACGCGTGCGTCGTGGTCGGCAATCAACCGCCAGGCACGGTCGGTAATGACCTGGATTGCGACGACGGCAACCCGTTCGCCTTCCCGGGCGCAGCGCCCCTCGACGATGCCACCGCTTGCATGCAAGACGTTGACGGCGACGACTACGGCGATGACAGCCACCCGCTGGCGTCACCCCGGGCACCGACTGCAACGACAACGAGCCGTTCACATTCCCAGGGGCCGCTCAGATCGAAGCCCCGCTGGCCTGCATGCAGGACGCGGACGACGACGGCTGGGGCGAT
>JAESSZ010000616.1 GCA_016763875.1 Nannocystaceae bacterium | reverse complement strand
GAGTCGAAGTACAAGGGCAAGAACGTCGTTGACACGGTCGTGTACCGCGGCGGCGACGCGGTTGCCGGTTGGGCCTACTCGGGCCTGGGCGCGCTGGGTGTGGGACTGTCGTCAATCGCGGGGGTGGGAATCGCGGTGGGCGCGGGCTGGGCCGTGTTGGCGCACCGACTCGGCCGCGATGCCAGCGTGCAGTCCGCCAGCCGTGATCCTGAGTTACTCTGATCCGATGCTGGAGATCGGCGCCGCCAAGACCGAGATCACGACGTTTGAACCACGCCTCGGAATGATGGGCTGGGGCATGCTCGACAACGTTGTGGAGACGGTCGCCACGCCCCTGCACGCGCGCGCGTTCGTACTGCGAGATCCAGACGATGGTAGCCGGCAAGCGATCGTGGTCTGCGAGCTCGCGCTCATCAGCTTGGCACTAAAGGAAGCGGTTTGCCGTCGTCTCGCCCGCGACCACGACGAGTTGGGACTCACGACCGCCAACCTGATGATGCTGGCAACCCACACCCATAGCGGGCCGGGCGGGTTCACGCACTACCCGTTCTACAACGTCACCATCCCCGGATTCTCGGCGCACGTGCTTGAGCAACTTGCAGGGGGCATCGTGCGCGCCCTTGTGGACGCGAACGAGTCCCGCCAACCGGGGATCATGCGCTGGGCTGAAGGCGCTATCGATCCGGCGCTGGAGGTCGCGTTCAATCGATCTTTGGGCGCGTACAATCGCAACCCAGATGTGGAGCACGCCAACCCCGGCGACGCTCCGATCGCGCTAGACCGCACGATGCGGATGGTTCGATTCGAGGACAAGGACGGCACGCCGGTCGCCTCGATCAACTTCTTTGCCGTGCACTGCACGAGCGTCCATAGCGACAACACATCAATCCATTTCGACAACAAGGGTTACGCCGCCAAGTTCGTCGAGGAAGACATGGCTGGACGCGGCCACTCGGGCTACGTCGCCGCGTTTGCTCAGGGCGCAACCGGCGATGTCACGCCGAACTTCCGCTACTTCAAAGAGAAGCCGTGGATGCGCGGCAAGTTTCTCGACGACGATGACAGCGCGCGATTCAACGGTAGGATCCAAGCCGACCAGGCATTGCTGCTGCTTGAGGAGGAGGCGGAGACAATGCCGGCCCGAATCGCTTCCGCCCACGCATTCGCCGACTTCTCCGACGTGGATGTCGCGCCCGAGTACGTCGGCGGCCGACACGGGCTCAAGACCGCGCCCGCCGAGATAGGCATGGCCATGTTCTTCGGCACCGAGGAGGGCCCAGGGCTGCCTCGCATGCTTCGCGGGGTGCAGAAGTGGCTCGCCGCCGCGCGCCCTCTCTTGCAACGGGTTGGTGGCGGGCAGCATCGGCAGGCCTACGCGCATCTGCAGGCCGAAAAGATCCCGTGGGTCGAAACGGGGGCGCGGCGCTTCCTGGGCCTTCGCAGGCTTCGCTGGCTCCCGATTCCCTGGCGGGTGCACCCGGCCCTGCGCATGGTGCGAGCGATGGTCCAAGACGATCAGGACGCCAAGCCGTGGACGCCCAACGTCTTGCCAGCTCAGGTATTTGTGCTCGGCAGCGCGGCCATCAGCGCGGTGCCCGGCGAGTTCACCACCGTGTCCGGCCGGCGTGCGCGCGCAACCGTCGGCGAACGTCTCGCGGCTCACGGCGTCACGCACACGGTGCTCGCGGGGTACGCCAACGCCTACGCTGGCTACGTCGCAACGCCCGAAGAATACGTACTGCAGGACTACGAAGGGGCAAGTACGCACTTCGGAAAGTGGACGCTTCCCGCCTGGCAGACCTGGCTCGCCCGCCTCGCCGACGGCCTCGCCGACCAGCAAACCGGCACCATCGACCTTGGCGACGCCGCCCCCCCCGTGTTCTCAGAGCACGAACTCAGTGCGCGTGCCTTCTCGGCCTGACTGCCGCACTTGGCGTCGCTGGAGCTGGCCAAGATCGCGGTATTGCGCTGTGGTCTCGCGTTTCCCGCGATCCCCAGTTAGCATGGCCCACGCGGGCGTACGGCTCGCCGCACCCCGCAGCCCCCTCTGACATGACGACGTCGCATCGACGAAAAGAAGTACTGCTCGGCCTCGGCTGGCTATTGACGTTTGGCATCGCTGCGACGGCGGGCGGAAGCTGCAAGGTCGACGATCCAGACCACTGTCGCCACAGCCTTGGCGACAGCGCCTGCCCTGACTCCGCCCCCTATTGCGACAAGTGCGGCACCTCCGAAAAAGACGGGGGATGTGTCGTCCAAGAACCAGACGACGGCTGCTACTTCCCCGGTGACGATCCTTTCGGCGGCGACAGCGATTCCACGGTTGGAGGTAGCGGCAGCTCCACGGGAGACGAGGGCTCCGCGACGTCGACAACCTCGGGGCCCGGTGCAGAGTGCACGGCGCCGGGCGAACGAGACGACGCATGTCCCCCGGACGCCCCGTACTGCGTCGATGGAGCCTGTGTGCCCTGCGGCGACGGCGGTGGCGACGGCGACGCCTTGTGCGCGGCTGCCGACGACGCGTTACCGATCTGCGGGGAGTTTGGCGAGTGCCTCGCCTGCGCACCGGGCGACGATTCGCTGTGCTCCGGGCAGACAGAGTTTTGCGACGACAACGGCGCGTGCAGCGGATGCTTCCGGCACGACCAGTGCGGCATGGCGGGATGCGACCTCTACACGGGCGAGTGCCTGTCCGAAACGCTGGTCTATTGGGTCACCTCGCCCACCTGTCCGGGTGGCAAAGGCGGCTTTGGCGACGAGAGCAGCCCGTACTGCAACCTGTCGTCGATCCAGTCCAACATCGACGGACTTCCTAGTGACGCCGACGTCCGCGTGACCGTGCGGATCGTCGGTGGCGGGGACATCGACGGCTCACTCACCGTCAACGGGGAGGGCGCTGCCCTCGTCGTGCTCGGCGATGGATCTCAGCCGCGGATCGGCGCCGATGAAGCGTTCCGAACGTACTTGGGTGGGCACTTGTACACGCAGGGCGTCGACCTTCGCGGTACGAGCAGCCCGACGGTGCGCTGTAACTCGGGCGCCAAGGTCTGGCTGCGTGACACCGACGTCGTGAACAACCCGGGCGATGTGGGTATCGAGGCGCTTGCGGGTTGCGAGTTCACCATTGAGCGCGGCATCGTCGGCGGCAATCAAGACGGTGGGATTTCCGGGGAGAACAGCGACTTCACGCTGCTGAGCACCGCCGTCATCAACAACGGCGATACCGCGACCGACACCGGAGGCATCCACCTCGTCGGCGGAAGCCTGACCGCGCGGCACGTCACGATCGTCGCCAACGACCGCTCGGACGCGGGTCACAACCTCAGTTGTGCTGATGGCGCCACCGTCGACATGCGTAACTCGGTCGTCATGCGGGAGAACGGACTTTCGTTCGGCGGCTGCGATCTGATGGATCTGCGTTCGAGCGTCATCGACGACAAACCGCTGGCCGACAGCATCGAAGCGGTCAAGCACGCCGCGTTCCAGGCCGACTACTTCTTCAGTATCTCGGCCTCCAACCCACGCCTGCCGTCGGGCACCCCCTTCACGGACGTTGCGGTGTAGGCGTTGGGCGACCCTCGCCTGGATCTCGATGGTGAGGCGCTCAACGTCGCGCTGGACGCCACCAACGACGCGGGTTGCGACCAGCGCTGAGTGGCTCAGCCCGTGCGATCGAGCGCGGCACCGTCGATCAGCTTTTCGCTGACCTGCCACAGCCGCTTGGCGGCGGCATCGTCAAGCGCGGGTTTCCGTGGCTCGCGTCGCTTGGAGCGTGCCCAATACTCACCTGTACTCGTGCTCGCGTCCTCGCTCAGCGAGACGTGAAGCGAGGTCGCCGCACCGTCAGCCGGAGACAACAAGAAGGGTCCAAAGACCTTCACCAGGAATCCGAGCACGCCCTTCACATCCCCATCGCGCGCAAATCCACTGCGAACCACTCCCGGGTGCACGGCGTGAGTGATCACTCCCGAGCCCTCGAGTCTCCGCGCCAACTCGCGCGTGAACAAGATGTTGGCAAGCTTGCTGTCGGCGTACACACCGATGCCCTTGTACGGGCGTCGCTCGACCATCAGGTCGTCAAAATCCAGACCTTTGCTGGCTCGATGTGCATCGGAGGCAACGTTGACGATGCGAGCGGGTTTGCTGCGTTTGATCGTATCCAACAGCAGCCGCGTCAGCTCGAAATGGCCGAGATGATTGATGCCGAAGGTCGACTCGAACCCATCTTCGGTCGTTCGCCGATCGCCCAGGATCAAGCCCGCGTTGTTCACCAAGAGGTCCAACCGGTCGTGACTCGCCAGGAAAGTCTTCGCCGCCTCGCGAACCGAGCTCAGCGAAGCAAGGTCCAACTCCAGCAACTCGACCTTGTCGTTTCCGGTACTCGCCTTGATGTCCGCGACCGCTTCTTCACCTTTGGCGCGATTGCGGGCTGCCATCACGACCGTCGCGCCTTGTTGCGCCAGACCTCGTGCCGTCTCACGGCCAATGCCCGTGTTCGCACCGGTGACGAGGCAAACTTTGTCCTTCATTCGCTGTCCCATTGAGCTTACTGGTCGTGATCGCCCCCCGAGGGGGCTTGGTTACAGATCGGCATCGCCCACGACCGGCCCCGCGGCGAAAGGCCTCCGACCGACCGAGCGACCGCGACGCCCCCAAAGCAAAATCGCGATCGCCCGCGACGGTCGGAGACCACCTTACGATAGCAGATGCGATCTCAACGCAACCGCGACCGATTCTGCGCGGGATCGCACGAGCCGCGGGTGCGTCTGTGCGCTCTGTGGGCGCCGCAGTTTCGAAGGCGACAGACCGTCTGTCGCGACCCGACCACTCGAAGTACACCCGGGACTAAGGTACTTTTCCGCCCGCAGCAGGCGAGTCCTATGTCCCTACTCGGCATCATCAAGGGAACGCGTGGAGCCAGCGGCTTCGGCTACGCGTCCACGGCACAAGAGGTCACGCAAGGAATCGACCTCACTGGAAAGCGCGCGTTGATCACGGGCGTGAACTCGGGCCTCGGGTTCGAGACTGCACGCGTGCTCGCGATGCGGGGTTGCCACATCGTTGGTGCGGCCCGGTCGGAGGAGAAGGCCAAGACCGCTTGCGAGGCCATCGGGAGCAACACCACGCCTGTCGTGTGCGAGCTGTCGGACTTGCAGTCGGTTCGCCGCTGCGTGGACACCGTGCTCGGTCATGACGCCGAGATCGACCTGCTGATCTGCAATGCGGGGATCATGGCGTTGCCGACCCTTCAGCAAAAACACGGCATCGAGCTTCAGTTCTTCACCAATCACGTAGGGCACTTCACGCTAGCGACGGGTTTGCTCGACCGACTCAGCGAGACGGCTCGCGTCGTCATGCTATCGAGTTACGGTCACACACTCGCTCCCAAGGACGGCATCGAGTTCGACAACCTGTCGGGCGAAGACCACTACAGCCGCTGGCGAAACTACGGGCAATCGAAGTTGGCCAACTTGCTCTTTGCGGTTGAGCTCGCGCGGCGCTTTTCCGGGACCAAAAAGACCGCCAACGCGCTGCACCCAGGGGTCATCCGCACCAGTCTCTCGCGCCACATGGGCTGGGTGTCGAACGCGGTCTATGCCGCGACGGGCGTGCTGTATTGCAAGACCGTCGCACAAGGCGCGGCTACGACCTGCTACGTGGCGAGCAGTCCCGCTGTGGAGTCGGTCAGCGGCCGCTACTTCGTCGATTGCAACGAGGCCGCAAGCAGCGCACACGGCCGCGATGGGGAGTTGGCGCAAAGGCTCTGGGGCGCCACCCAGGACATCGTCGACCGTGTCTTGGCCGAAGCGTGACGCGTCGACCGGTTTTTTGTCCGCAACGGCTCAACTTTCCCGAAAACGGCCCGATTCATAGAAAGCGCCGCAAAGGGGGGCTTGGTTAATGTCGTTGAGCATCGCGTCACTCACCACGGGTACACAGGCTGCCACCGCGCAGTACAACGCTGCGGATCGCCGCACCGCACCGGTCGACGTTGCTCGGGCCGAAGCTACGCCCGCGCAGGGCGACACGGTCAGGCTCAGTCCGGGGGCGATACGCGCCTCGGTTCGGCATGAGTCCAATCGGCAGATCCTGCAGCAGTTTGCCAGCAGCCAAGCGACCTCACCCGAGGGCAGCGCCAGCACCCCACTGAGCTTCACGTTGGAGCAGCTCGAGTCCGAGAGCGGCCAGGCGATAGCCGAGTTGTTCGACGAGCTCGGCATTGATCTCTCCGACTCGGCCGGCATCGATCAGTCCGCGGAGGCGACCTCCGATCGCATCGTCGACGCGAGCACGGCCATGTACGCTACGTTCGCGCGCCAAAACTCGGACCTTGAGGGCGAGGACCTCATCGCAGCCTTCGAGACGACGCTCCACGACTCGGTCGACCTCGGCTACGGAGAGGCACGCGAGATGCTCGACGGCATCGGTGTCGGCGACGACATCATCGCGCTCGGAGAAGACACCATGGGCCTCGTGCATGCGAAGTTCGATAGCTTCTTCGAGGGGCTACGCGCACAAGCCGCGTAGTGCCCCGCCTGCAACCTGTGTCCGGCCACAACGTCTTGTGACCGACGAGGTTGCACGAAAATGTCGGACTCCGAGCAAACCCGGCCCAACCTACGCACAAACCTGACATCAAACGCTTGGTTGGCGCGTTGCATTCTACCGACTGCGATCGTCGTTTCCGTGTCGATCGCGGCGTGGTCGTGGCATGCAGTCAAGGCGAAGCCACACACGATTCGAGTGACGGGCTCTGCGACGCAGCGCATCACGTCCGATCTTCTCGAGTGGGACGCCAGGATCCAGCACCACGCACCAACCCGCGCGAGCGCCTACCGCAAGGTCCGCAACGACGTCGACAAGGCGGTCGCGTATCTCCAGGAGAAAGGCTTGGACGCCTCCGAGATCCGCGTATCCTCGACGGAGGTTTCAGGCGTCTACGAGACCGAGTACGAGCAGGTCGGTGACCAAGCCGTCTCGCACTCCCGTCTCGCCGGTTTTGTCGCGGAACAGACCATCACGGTAACCAGCACCGACGTCCCCAAAGTGGAGCTCATCTCGCGCGAGATCACGGGACTGCTCGACCAAAACATTCCCATCGAATCGTCGGCGCCCAAATATCACTACACGGGCCTGGAAGACCTGAAGATCGAGATCCTCGCCGACGCGTCCGCCGATGCCCGCCAGCGCGCCGAGCGAATCTTGGCGTCCGCGGGCTCAGCAGATCTGGGTCCGATCGTCGATACCCACATGGGCGTCATCAATATCAACCCAGCGAACTCGACAGCAACGTCCTGGGAGGGCCAAAACGACAAGTCCTCGCTGGAAAAGGACATCATTACGGTCGTGCACGTGACGTATGAAGTCGACTGACGCGGCGTAGGGGAGCAGGCGACCATGTACGCCTGCCACCCGTAGCGGTGTACAGGTCCGCTCGCGCAGTGCTCACGCGACGCTCCCGGTGAGACAATACCGCGCGGTGGCCAAGGACTCAAAGTTCGGCACCTTCGGGGGCGTCTTCACGCCGTCGATTCTCACGATCCTTGGCGTGATCATGTACCTGCGCCTGCCGTGGGTGATAGGCGAGGCCGGCCTGCTGCTTGGCCTTGGCGTCATCGCGGTCGCCCACGTCATCTCATGGACGACGGGCTTGTCCATTAGCTCGATCGCGACGGACAAGAACGTCGGCGCGGGCGGCCCCTACTACATCGTCTCGCGCAGCCTTGGGCTACCGATCGGCGGCACGCTGGGGCTGGCGCTGTTCGTCGGGCTGTCGTTCTCGATCAGCCTGTACATCATCGGCTTTTGCGAGAGCTTCCTGTCATACGTCGAGATCGACTCGACCCCGGGCACCGTCCGGATGGTTGGCACGATCGTCATGGTCTCGCTGACTGCGTTGACGTTGATCTCGACCGCGTTCGCGATCAAGACCCAGTATTTCATCATGGTCGCCATCGCGCTGTCGCTCGTGTCGATCTTCATCGGAGGCCCGAGCCCGGCTCCCGGCACCGTGCACCTCAGCGCGCCTAGCGACGGCGCTGACCTTGCGCTGATCTTCGGCATCTTCTTTCCCGCGGTGACCGGTTTCACCGCGGGCGTGAACATGTCCGGTGATCTCAAGGATCCGAAAAAGGCGATCCCTGGCGGGACAATCGCGGCGATCGGCACGGGCATGGTCGTGTACGTCGTGCTGGCCGTCTTCATTGCCTACCGGCTCGACGTATCCGCGCTACGCGGGCAAACCGATGTCCTCACGACGACCGCGTTCATCCCAATCCTGGTTGTGGGCGGCGTCTGGGGAGCGACGCTGTCGTCCGCCCTCGGGAGTATTCTTGGGGCCCCCAGGATCCTGCAAGCGCTCGCGGCGGACCGCGTGGTCCCACGGTTCTTTGCAAAAGGGCACGGCAAGACCAACGAGCCGCGCAACGCCCTATTGCTCGCCTTCGCGATCGGCGAGGCGGGT
>JAESSZ010000615.1 GCA_016763875.1 Nannocystaceae bacterium | reverse complement strand
GCGACATCAAGCCGGAAAACGTGCTGTTGGACCGCAAGGGGCGCGTACGAATCGCTGACTTCGGGCTCGCCAAACTCCAACGCGATGCCGCGCCGGGTACCGCCATGCGAACGCGGCGGGTGATGGGAGCGCCGCAATACATGGCGCCCGAGCAGATCCGAGACCCAGGCTCGGTCGACCATCGCACCGACATCTTCGCGGTGGGCGTCGTGTTCTACGAAATGCTGACCGGCCAGCTACCGGTTGGCCGATTTCAGTTGCCTTCGGAGTTGGGCGACGGCGGCGCGGCGCTCGATGACATCGTGCTGCGCGCTTTGGAGGCTAACCGCGATCGTAGGTTTCAGGCGGCCAGTGAGATTTGCGTTGCGCTGTCGGAGATCGATGCCGACGGTCGGGCAACGCGGATCGAAACATTCTCGGCTCCGAACCGGTGGGCCGTGTGGGCGGGCGGCGGACTGGCTGCCGTGGGTGCAGGCGCCCTCGCGTGGCAGCTGGGGCGCACTACGCCTGAGTCGGGGGAGCACGCGTCCGAGTCACAGTCCAACGAGACCGCGGCGAGCCCATTGCAAGAAACGGTCAAGCCCACAAACAGCCGCGCGCGATGGCCGGCCGCCGAACTGGGAATCCTGGACGCCTCCGTGGCGGGGGTGCTCGGCCTGGACTGGAGCGAGCTTCGACAGGCCCCAGTGATCAAAAAGCTGGGTGAAGTCCTCCCGGTCCGTGGCGAGCACACCGAGCACTGCAACGAATCGATCCTCAACCACACCAACAAGGTGCTGCTTGGCATCGCGGCCGACGGCAAACCGGTCGACCTCGTTGTTCACGCTGACTGGGACCTCGACGCCCTGGACGCGTGCCTCGGCGCGACCGACCGGGCCTTGGCCGAACGAGATCAGGAGGTCGACTTCACCTGGAAAAGCGAGGCTTTCGGTCCGCACCGCCGTATCGCGGTCACGCTCGACGACGAAACGTTCTCCGTGACGGTCGGCAAACTGGGGCCCCGGGTTGTCGCCACGTTCCGGCCCGTGACCGTCGAGCAACTGGACGCAATGCTAGCGGGCAAGACCATTGCGACCCCCCTCGCACAGCGCGTGCTCTCGACCTTGGATCTGAGCGCGCCAGTCTGGGTGTTTGCGGAGCCCGCACCCGGTTTGCTCCCGCTGGGGATGGTGAGCGTGCATGGCGTGGTGGATCTGTGGAACAAACTCAGTATCGACGCGACAGCGGAGTTCGCGGACGAAGCTGCGGCGACGTCGGCCAAGGTGCTCATCGAGAGCTACGCCAATGTGATTGCGAGCCTGCCCAACGTCGCAGTCGATCCGAAAATCATCGTGACGCAGACCAACCGTCGCGTCCGTGCGCGCGTGGACATGGCGATGCCTGAACTGGACGACCCCCGTCTAAAGATCAAGCTGACCGGTGACGCACCTGCGAGCCTGAAGATAGAGCGATGAGGACTTACCACCGCCCTAGCGGGAGCCAGGCGCAGCCTGCGTGGGTGCTGGGTGCGCAGCCAGCCATTGCTCAACGTCGGCGAGTACCTTCTCTCGGAGTGGATGCGCGCCCAGGAGCCTTCGCCGGGCTCGTTGCTCAGACCCAGAGCCAGCCCCGACAGTGCGTCGGCATGCGCGGCACTGTCTTGCCCACCGAGCTTGTGGATTCGGAGTGCTTCTTCGAAGCACGTACCGAAGTCGGTCCTCGGCGAAGCAGTTTGACCCGCTTCATCCCACGACGGCGCGCACCCGTCTGCATCGCGCACACGTGTCCTTGCGGGATGTGCTTGCAAAGATGGACCCCACTCTGGATCTCAGTGAGACTGGGATGGACGCGCTGCTTCGTTCACCTTAGTCGGCCGACCGCGCCAAACGTTCCCAAATTTCTTTTTGCGCTGTAGAGACGTCCGTAAGGCTTGCTTGCGGGCCTTGCTCCGGTCACGCTGGTCGGCAATGTCCCCGATATATTATCTCGTCCCCGTTATCTTCATCGGGGGTTACTACGTGTATTTCTTCCTGCTCGGCGGGAAGAAACGGTTCAGCGACACGTACCGCAAGAAGTTCGGCCTGCGAGACGCCGAGGTCGTCCATGGCGTCTACTCCGGTTACTTTGCGTTTGAGAAATCGGTAGGCAACACGGCACTCACGTTGTTCGGCGCTGGCGAACGTGGTGCGCACGTGCTGATGGCGCTCACCAACCAAGGCCGACTGCTGATCGGACACAACGAAGCTGGTGGCGCGCCGATGTCTTTCCAGGAAGGCGAGGTTTCTGTCATCGGCAGCGGTATCAAACCGAACTACAAGACGCTCGCCGGTCCCACGGGGAAGACGGAACCGACACAGGTGATCCAGCTCACTTCT
Organism: Nannocystaceae bacterium; assembly: GCA_016763875.1. Lineage (GTDB taxonomy): Bacteria > Myxococcota_A > Polyangia > Nannocystales > Nannocystaceae > JAESSZ01. Next base: position 2,036 of record JAESSZ010000615.1, on the reverse strand, counting down.
TCGCGTGGCAACGTTCATCTTGAGCTTCCGCAGGGAGCCGTTGCCGCGATTCAGACCTGGGCCACTGGCGGCGGTGTGCCAGCGCTCCAGACCAACGTCTAGACACGAGGTGGCCTGGTCGTTTTTGTCGGGAACGATTGAGGCGGTACTTCGACTACCCGGGCCGTGAGTTCAACAGACATCGAGGGCTTGTATGCGTCGCGCTTTAGAAACTCCGCGCGGGTATTTGTCGCAGTGGCCGCCAGCTTGGTCTGCGTGGGCGGTTGCGACATGCTGACCAATGCGGTTCAGCAGCAGGCCGAAGCGGCGGGGCAGGCGGCCGTTGCCGAGGCCGAAGCTCGGATCCAGGCCGAGGCCGAGGCCCGGGAGAATCCGCCGATGAAGGAGGACGAAAGGCTCGGAAAGAAGCTCAGTGGCTACATCGGATGTATCAACTCGCTGTCCAAGCGAGTGCAGGACAGTGAGCACGACTACTGGAGCTGGGTCGATCGAGAGAAAGGTGTCACAGGCAAGGAGAGCAGTCCTCGCGGGCCCCGCACCGTTTTCGATAGCGGAAAGTGCCACGAAGCCGTGGAGGCATCCGCGACGCTCGAGCCGAGCTTGCCGGATCTCGAAGCGGCAGGGAAGGCCTACGTGGCTGCGTTTGATGTGTTGAAGCCGCTCGTCAAGGACGCGCACACCTACTACAACGAGGAGGACTTCAAGGACGACGACTTCGCGAAAGGGAAGGCCCTTCACCCTAAACTCGACGCGGCATGGACGGCCTTCAATGGCGCGGATGTTGGCCTGCGTGCGCAGATCAAGGCACAAAACGAGTTACTTCAGGCGCGAGAACTCCTCCGGATCGAGAAGGAAGAAGGGCGGAAGCTCCGATTCTTGTCCAAGAACGTGATGGCGGAGGCCAACAAGTATGTTGTTGCGGCGCACAGCGAGCCTTTCGACAGCCTTGACCTTGCGTCCCTGACCGCTGCGGCAACAGCGTACGAGTCGGCGCTCGAAGAAGCGAACACGTACGCCGAGGCGCACAAGGAGGAGGCCGGCTCGCTCGCGGGGTGGAACGGGTTTTTCCTCGCGTCGACGAGGCTCAGGAAGCAGGGCAAGACGCTCGCGCGGCGCAAGCGGGACGGACAACCGTGGACGGAGCGCGAGCTGCAAATGCTCAGCCGCCGGCAGACGGTTGAGGGACACCCGACAGCGTTGACCGAGAAGTTCAACGCACTGATCAAGGAGTCCAACCGTTTCGACTGGAGCCGCTACAAGCCGAGCTAGTTCAAGTTCGAAGTTCCAGGGCAGCGACCAATAATCGTCACTTTCTTCGGGGGCGTGGTCGCGCGGCGTACGGTCCCGCCATGGCAGGATGGATATTGCCCGTAGCGCTTGTGATTGTTGCCGAGTCCGCTGCGCCTGATGAGCCTGTCGTTCCGACGGTGACCGAGCCGGCTTTGGGTGCAGACGCCGTACTGGACTCGATGGGGACGGCGCCAGCGCCTCAGGCTGAGCCGGAACCCGAGGCTGACCCTGTCGCCGAACCGGCCGTCTCATCCGACTTTGGGACGGACTTGGCGGCGTCCGACGCCCCCATCTTGCAAGACGAGCCGCCCGCAAGCACCTCTAGCAGCCAAGAGGACGGTGCGTCGCCTGTGGTTCGCGCCGAGCCCGGGCTGTGGGGCATGTCGTTCGTTTTCGGTGGCCTGGCCCCGTTGTCGATAGCCGGAACCTCGGACTTCAACGTCAACCGCCTGGTGTTCACCCAGATCGGTATGCGCCGTGTGCTGGACAACGGCTGGGCTATTCCGTTTTCGGTCGGGGCAGGCGTGTTCCATCACAACCCCGATGAGGGTGGCAATCAGAACGATGTCGGGCTGTCGGCCGCCGTGGGGGTGCGAAAGGCATTCCGAGTCTGGCGGCGGATCGCACCCTACGTAGGCGGCGATTTTAGGTTGTCCTATCTCGACCCCACTGGGGACAACAACTGGTTGGTGGGAATCGGCTTGGGCCCCAACCTCGGTATCGAGTACTACGTTGGGGACCGCGTC
>JAESSZ010000614.1 GCA_016763875.1 Nannocystaceae bacterium | reverse complement strand
CGCCGCCAAGTCGCGCATCGCAAGCGCCCTCTCGCTCTGAGCCTTCGGGTACGCGGCCGGTGGCAGAACCCTCTTTGGCGCTCCAGATCGACGAGATCGCACCAGGATTCCTGGCCCCGCCCGCCGCCGCTGGCCCCGCGCCCCACACGGGCAACGTCGCCGCAGCCTCAAGCGACCCGACCCGGGACTACTACCTCGAAGTCTACGAGGAGTTCATGCAGGTCAAGGAAGCTTGCGGCGAAGCGACAACGAGCTTCACGTTCGAGAAGTTTTCGCGGAAGCTCTCCAAGCAGACCGCAGAGATCAAGAAGAAACGGCCGGGCGTCGCCGACGTGCGATTCACCGTCTACGTCAAGGACGGCAAGGCCGCGCTGCGAGCGAAAGTGATCAAGGCGTGACGCTGCTAAAAATCGCGCAGATCGGTGCGCCGATCCTTCGTGAGCGGGCCGAAAGCGTGTCCGACGAGGCGCTCGCGAGTGCGCACATCCAGACGTTCATCGACGACCTCATCGCTACGATGCGGGACGCCAGCGGGGCTGGACTGGCCGCAACCCAGGTCTACCAACCACTGCGGATCTGCGTGCTCGAGGTCGACCGAAACCCGCGCTACCCCTACAAGCCCAACATCCCGCTCACGGTGCTCGTCAACCCAGTGCTCACCCCGCTGACAGAAGAGACTTTCGACAACTTCGAAGGTTGCCTGTCGGTGCCCGACTTGCGCGGCGTCGTCCCCCGCATTGCCGAGATCAGGGTGCAAGCGCTCGACCGCCACGGCGCGAGCATCGACACCGTCGTCAAAGGGATCACCGCGGGGACCTACCAGCACGAGGTCGACCATCTCGACGGTCGTCTTTTCATCGACAGCGTCTCCGACACAACGACGCTGTGTACGTGGAAGGAATTCCAGCGGCACTACGAAGCAACATTTCGCGAGCGCGTGAAGGCCGTCGTCGCACGCTACGGTTCGTGACCACCACCCGATGACGCGATGACCACGGGGCAGGGAGAATCGCTCGACACCATCGTTCGTCGGCTCGAGCAGGACGGATACGACGCGACACAACTCCGTTCGCTGCAGATCGAGTTTGACGTCCTTGAGCGTCCTGCGGGCCTCATCACCCGCCTGACGGTCAAGGCAAAAGCGAGCGCGGGTGTGCATTGGTCCGCCTTTGTCGGGGAGCTCCGAGAATCGAAAGAGGCAATGGGCCTCGGGCTTCGTCGCATGGTTGGTGGGCAACTCTCACCTGAGGAGCGCGACAAGGTACGGGCACAGATGGTGGACCTGGTGAAAGTGTTCCCTGCCGGACTCATCGCCGCCGCGAACTCGGCGTTTCCGGTCCCGGGCACTGGCATGTTTACGCCGTGGATTCTCAACCGACTGGGTCTCATGCCCTCGCGTTGGCGAGAAGCGCACCTGCTCGACCAACTCCGCAAGCAGAGCCAACTGCTGTCGGTGGCAGGCTACCAAACCGCTGCGAGCGCACTGGATCGACTCCGTGATGAAGTCGAGCGCGACGCCGACGAACGCGACGCGGTCGGCGCGGGCGCCCGCCTACTGACCCACTGGGACGCCAACGACAACGGACGGTGGGACGACGATGAGCGCACGGCCTACCAGGCGGAACTGGACCGTGTCCGCGCAGTCGCGAGTCGAAGCGCCGCGCGCAAGCGTTGGTACATCGAAGACGAAGGCGAAGTTTTTGGCGCGCTGCGCTTGTCCGAGCTGTTGGCCGACGCAGAGCTCGCCGAGCACCTCGCGAGCGAAACCTTGCTGGTCTGCTACGACGGCAAGAGCGGGTGGGTAGCCCTCCCCCATCTTCTAGGGTCAACACCGGTATTGGACTGAGGCGCGCGGCAGCGCCGCTCATGGACAGAGCTTCGCCGTACCACTGCGGTGCTGCTACGCTGCCACCCACGTGAAGACCCGCGGCAGGCATAGCGTCGCTTTGATCGGCTCTGCGGTTGTCCATGCGGTTGGGCTGCTGTGGGGCATGATCGGGTTCAGCGTGCCCCTCGAGATTCCCGACCTGGAGTTCGAGTTGGCGGAGGTCGAACTCGTCGATCCCGATGCGATCGCTGGCCTTGTCGGAACCCCCGAAGCCGAAGCGCCACCGCAACCTCCCGCGACCCCACCAACGACAGCCCCCGACGACACCGACCAAAAAGCCCAGGAGGAGGCGGAACGGAAGCGACTTGAAGCGGACGCCAAGCGCCTCGAGCAAGAGAAAAAGGAAGCCGAGGAAAAGAAGAAAGCGCGCAAAGAGCGACGCAAGGAGCGCAAAGAACAGCGCAAGAACTTCGCGAGTCAGGGGTCCAATGCCGATCAGCTCGCACCGCCAACCTCGACGTTCCACCTCCTTCTCGTCCCCAAGAAAATCCGCCGGCTTCCGTTCGCCAAGACCGCGTTCTCGCTGCTGGAGCCGTGGCCCGACTTCGATTTTTTGGTCCGAAAGGGCGGTCTCGATCCGCTGCAAGACGTCGACCATATCGTCATCGCGAGCCCCAACATCACCAACGCGTTGGACACCTTTCTTGCGGTCGAGTACCGGACCAGCCGCAAAAAGATCATCAGAGCGATCGAGCGCGCCGTCGCGACCGACGGACAGGTCATCGAGTGGGTCGACGACCACGGCTTTCTACGAGGCAACCCGCGTCCGGCGGACAAAACCAAGCCAGACCGGGACAATCGCTGGTTCGTGTTCCACCCCAGGAAGAAAGTCGCGATGTTCGTGCGCGAGGTCTTCCTCGATCAGATCCTGGCGGACTCCGCGGCCCCCGTGGGCGAGGCGGGCACGGCCCGGGAGTTCGTCGACAACCTCACGAAGTTGCGGGAGTTCGCGGAGCAGCAGCCACTGTCGGGCCTGCAGCTCAAGGTCGCCGACCTGAGCAACACAGTCTCCGGACTGAAGCTGCCGTTCCCGGCCCCAGATCTGATCGAGTTGACCATTGAGGCAGCGAAAGCCCCGATCATGGTGCTCAAGTTTGACTTCACGGATATCGTCGACGCCAAACAGTTCCTCATCTATTACAACGAGACGCTTGGCGAGCACCTGCGGGGCTTCCAGTACCAGATCACAGGGGTTACGCGGATCTACGAGGACATTGCGGTCACGCGAAACGAGACGATGATCACCCTGCGAACAGAACTCTCGCAGGCGCAAATCGAACTCGTGCTGGATAGCGTGGTGAAGTTGACGAAAAAGGCGACGGACCACGCAGATCGCGGGCGCGCGGACAATAAAAAGAGCGGCTGACGGACGCGTCATTGACCCGGCCGCCGCGCACGCTTGCGTGCTGCTCGCCGTGTCCGAGCACACCCTGTCTGGGTCCCAGATCACCGGCCGCTGGGTCTGGCACCATTTCGAGCCCAGCGGGACACGCCCAGCCCCCGCCGCGTGAGCATCCCGGCATTCCGTCGCAGTCCTGGACCCTTGGGCTGGGTTGTTCGTTTGCACAGCCACGCGACATCGGTCGTGGCGGCTGGCGTACCGCGTCGACTGCGCCTACGATGGCGCGACTTTTTCCAGAGCGCGGCCGACTCGCGTGGACAAGACTCCGATGGGCAACGAGGACGACAAGAGTAACGACACCGGTGATTCGGAAAGCTCCGGCTTGGCCGACATCCTGGAAGTAGCGGACGCACTCGAGGGCGAGGGCGACGACTTTGACGGCGGGATCACCAAGAGTCCGATCGCCGACGAGCCGGACTCCCTGTTCGAGTCTCCGGCGGCCCCACAAGTCGAAGACAAGGACGCGCAGAAGGACGTGCGGAAGGACGTGCGGAAGGAGCCGCAGAGTGATGCGAGCGCCTCTGACTCTGACGACACTGCCGAAGAGATTGAGCCCGACTCGGATTCCGACTCGGAGCCCGACTCAAATTCCGAGGCTGAGGAGCCAAAGAGCTCGCGGACCATTCCTCCGCCGCTGCCGTCCCCAAGCACCACGAGCAGTGAGGACGAGCCGCCGGCCAGCAAGACGACCCCACCTCCGGTCCCGCCGACTGCCAAGTCCGGCGATGCCAAGGCTGGCGATGACAAGTCTGGCGATGACAAGTCCGACAGTAAAAAGGTCGCCGTCGTTGCGGCATCCACCGACGATGACGACGACGATGAGCCGGACCTCATCGGGCTGAGCGACAACGACTCTGCGGGATCGGGTGCGATCGTACTGGCGCCTGTGCTCGCCAATAAAAGCACCGCTGCCGCAAGCGTCCCCAAAGCGAGCAAGGGCAAGCCGCCCGCTGCGGCCGCCACCGCGGCGGGCGAAGACGAAGAGTCCAGCAACAAGTGGATGATCATCGTCTTGCTGCTGCTGGTGTTCGGCGTCGTCGGGTACTTCCTGATGGGCCGCGATGACGCGCCCAAGGATCCACCCAAAGCCAAGGTGGTCGCCAAAGCGCCCCCGCAAAAGATTGCCAAGGCCGACCCGCCGCCACCGCCCGAGCCCGAGCCCGAGCCGATCCCTGAACCCGTCGTTGAGGCGACAGGGTCCTCTACCGGAACAGAGACCGACGACACGGCGGGCAGTGACACCGGGGCAGTGGTCGCGGACGCCGACGAAGGCGACGACTGGGACTCGTCTCGCAAGGTCAAGACGCGGAAAAAGAAGAAAGCACCGGAGCCCGAGCCGGAACCCGAGCCGGAACCCGAGCCCGAGCCGGAACCTGAGCCCGAGCAAAAGGCGGACCCGTTCGCGGTCGACAAGAAGTTCTCCACCGAGTGCCTGCTCGACCCGAACAAGCCCGGTTGCGAGGAGTACCGTCGCCAACAAGCCCGCCTCAAGGACCTGGACGCTCACCTGCCGGAAAAGCTGAGCCAGAATCAGATCCGCAAAGCGGTCAAGTCGACCAAGGCCAAGGCCAAGGCCTGCGGCACGAAACACGGTGCTCAACCGGGTGAAATCGTTCGGGTGAAACTCTCGATCGAAGGCGACGGCGGCAAGGTCGTCTCGGCCACCCCCATCGCCGCCCACGCTTCGAACGCGTTGGGCAAGTGTGTCGCGGATGCTCTCGCCAAGACTGTGTTTCCACGGTTCAAGAGCAAGGTCCAGGGCACGACGTACCCAGTCACGTTCTAGCGGCGGCTCCCACCGCGTTGGCATGTGCAGCGAATGCAGGACCGACGCCGACTGACCGGGCGGCACATGT
>JAESSZ010000613.1 GCA_016763875.1 Nannocystaceae bacterium | reverse complement strand
GGTCGTGGCGGAGGCACCGGTTTCGCCACCCTCCTCGCCGCCACCGGTCAGGCCTGACATTCCCGGGCTGCGCTGACATCCCGAAACCGCAACGAAGCACAACGTAGCTATCCCAACTCGACTCATTTTCACCATTTCAAGACCTTGCCTAACCAGTTCTATGGGCCTGTGTTCGCCTGGCACAGCCGGACGGGCGCCCTGCCTGGTGTATGTCCGCCGCGCTCCGCATTCATCGGATGCGGGTGTCTTTTTTTGCAGCTTGCATTTCTGAGGGCAGGTAAAGCCGACCGAGTTCCACCGTTCCTCACTATCCTCCCGCCCATCTCGGGGGCTGGGGGGGCACCAGAGGCCTCCTGTCGCGGTTTAGCCGGCCCAATTGCGAAGCGGGCCGGTCGGTGGCATTCCAGCGAGTTCCGTGGAACCCCTCGACCTTTTGTCCCGGATCATCCTCGCCATCGTGGCTCCCTGGCGAATGCTGTTCAACGGTCGCTACGCCGCGTCGGTCAAGCATCTCGACGTCGCGGAGCCGGCTTTGCCACCTGCCCCCGAGAAGAAGAAAGCGGAGGTCAAGGCGACGCAACAGGAGCGCGATCTGTCGCCCGCGTTGCAGCTGCTCACGATTCTTCAACGGGAGGGTCGCTTCGTGGACTTTCTGCAGGAGGATCTGGCGGGCGCATCCGACGGGGATATCGGGGCCGCGGCGCGGGTTGTTCACGAAGGATGTAAGCGTGGGCTAGCGGACTACGTGGAGGTGAAGCGAATCCGTCCCGAGGAAGAGGGTGACGACGTCGAGCTCGAGGAAGGTTTCGACGCGGCGCGCACCAAGGTCACCGGCAACGTGGTTGGCGATCCTCCTTTCAAAGGCAAACTTGCCCATCACGGTTGGGCTGTCGAAAAGATCCGACTTCCGAAACTGGCAGACGGTCACGACCCTGCGATCTTGGCCCCGGCCGAAGTTGAGCTGTAAGCGCCCGTGAGTGACGAAACCCGCCCAATCGCGATCGGGATCGATCTCGGAACGACCAACTGTACGCTAGCTTTTGCCCGTGGCAAAGACGACACGCCCGAGCCGCTTGGGGTGTCGCAGGTCATCGCCGCTGGCGAGGTGACCCCGCGGCCGCTGCTGCCCTCGTTTCTGTACTTCCCAGCCGACTCTGAGTTCGCAGCCGGAGCCCTCGCGCTGCCTTGGTACGGCGGTGCGCGCGACGTTGTTGGAACGTTTGCTCGCAAGCAAGGGGCCTCGACGCCCGCGCGCCTGGTGTCCTCTGCTAAGAGCTGGCTCTCGCACGCCAGCGTCGATCGGCGTGGGGAGATCCTGCCGTGGGGTTCACCCGACGAGGTTCCGAAGGTCTCTCCGCTCCAGGCATCGGCGCGATATTTGGCGCACTTGCGAGCAGCCTGGGACGAAGAAAACCCAGAGTCTCCACTCGCCGAACAAGATGTCGTTCTGACCGTGCCCGCGTCGTTCGATGCGGTGGCGCGGGAGCTCACCATGGAGGCCGCAGAGCTCGCGGGTTTCGAAGAGCCGCCACGGCTGCTCGAAGAGCCGCAAGCTGCGATGTACGATTGGCTCGCGCAACGCGGCAGTGACTGGCGCCAAGACGTCGCGGTGGGAGACCACATCCTGGTCATCGATGTCGGTGGCGGAACGACGGACTTCTCCCTCATTGCGGTGCGAGAAGAGGACGGTGAGCTTCAACTCGAGCGCATCGCTGTCGGCGATCACATCCTTCTCGGCGGCGACAACATGGATCTCGCGCTGGCGCATACCGTGCGGGCGCGACTGGAGAGCGAGGGGGTCAAGCTCGACGATTGGCAGATGCGGGCAATGACGCATGCGTGTCGCGGTGCCAAAGAGGCGCTTTTGGGCGACAACCCAGAGTCGAGCTATCCGTTGGCCATTGCGGGACGCGGCAGCAAGCTCATCGGCGGCACGGTCCGCACCGAGCTGACCTTGGCCGAGCTCGAGCGCGTCATTCTCGACGGATTCTTCCCGGTCGTGAACGCCGACGATCGGACGCAGGCACCACGGCGCGCGGGGCTGACGGTGATTGGACTGCCGTACGCGGCGGACGCTGCCATGACGCGGCATCTCGCGGCGTTCCTGGGCCGCAGCGCGAGCGCCAGCGCGTCTGAGGGCGACGAAACCCGACCGACGTTTGTCCACCCCACCGCGATCCTCTTCAACGGCGGCGTGACCCAGTCGCCGCGGATCCGCGACCGCATCTGTGACGTGCTAGGCAGCTGGCTTGAGGCTGAAGGCGGGTCGCGACCTCGCATCTTGCAGGGTTCTGACGCTGAACTTGCGGTGAGCCGCGGCGCCGCCTACTACGCGCAAGCACGACGGCACGGCGGGTTACGGATCCGGGGGGGCACGGCCCAGGCGCATTACATTGGCATCGAACGCGCCGAGCTCGCGGTGCCCGGAATCCCACCGCGAGTCGACGCTGTGTGCGTCGCTCCGTTCGGCATGGAAGAAGGCAGCGAAGTGAACCTGGACCAGGCGTTCGGCCTGGTCTTGGGCGAGCCGGTGTCGTTTCGCTTCTTCGGCTCTACATCGCGCAAGGACGATATGGTCGGCGCGGTGGTGGACCCTAGTGATCTGACGGAGTTGTCTCCGATCGAGACGACGCTGGAAGGTACCGACGGGCAGGTTGTGCATGTGCGACTTCACGCTCGGGTCACGGAGGTGGGCACGCTGGAGTTGTCCGCGGTCGAAGAAGGCACCTCGCAACGCTGGAAGCTCAGTTTTAATGTGCGTGTGGCGTAGCGGTGGTCGCGATCACTTGGCGCAACGCAGGCAGGGTGATCCGGTGCGGGGGCGTTCTTTCAAATGCTCAGCACGCCGGTCTTGCGGTCTCCGAGCCGCATTGCGCGTCCGGAGTTGGTGCGCGCCGAGCGTGACCGGTGTACGCTGGCTGCACCATGGGTGAGACCTTCGACGGCGCGGCACACACCCTTGAGGAGGCGCAGCATCGCTTTGATTGGCGCAACTGGGAGCGAATGGCGCCAGATCAACTAGAGCAGTACTACGAGAAACGCACGAATCACGAACATCTCAGAACGCTACTGGTCGCCTTGCGAGGGGCTGTCTCGAGATCGAAGTTCCTGCACGCGCTGTACATGGGCCCTCCTGGATGTGGGAAATCGACCGATCTGACCTGGTGGGTCCAAAGGACTTCCGAAGAACGAGGGCTGGATGAGCCGCTGCTTGTCCTCCACTTCCAGATCGGAGAAACGGTCGGGACCCACGACGTCGGGTTTGCCGAGGTTGCGCTCGCAATGGTCTTGGAGATCTACGAGCGATTCAACCGGCCCAACATGCCACCGCTGTTTGGCTCCCACTTGCACACCGTCCGGGAATGGCTCTACGGCGAGACGACGACGACCACGAAGTCTACCAGCAGCCGCCAAGCCGGGGTGGAGGTGCCGCTCCTCAAGTTCCTGAAGCTCGGCTCGTCGACTCGGCGAGTCCGCGAGGAGGCCGTTCGTACGCACCTGCGCCAGCTACTCCCGGAGTTGCGTGCAATGCTCGATGAGCTTCTGAGCGAGGTCGAGGAAAAAACCGGAAAAACTGTTCTTTTTGTCGTGGACGATCTTGAGAAGATCACACCCGTCGATGTCGCATTGGGCTTGTTCCTGAATCACGGTGGTTTCTTTGCAGACCTTGCATGTCACATCGTTTTTACCGCGCCTAGTTCGCTTCGCTTGGATCCCAGGTACACCCCCGAGGTCCTGAAGCACTTCGCAGAATCGCGAGCCACGCTGGCGCGGCCCGTGCGTGACGGTCAAGAGACTCAGGAGTTCGACGCTCTACGGCGCATCGTATATCGGCGTGTCGACAGCGCTCTCATTGAAACTCAGGCTGTAGACCGCGCTATTCGCAGCTCCGGTGGGCTCGTCGCGCACCTGATCGATGCAATCGAAAGGTCCATTCTGCTCGCGATTACCCGAGACGAGGCGAGCGTCACGGTGTCGCATGTCGATGAGGCACTCAAAGAGATCAGCGCGCGCTACCTCGCAGCGCTCCGCGAAGAAGACTACGAAGAGCTCGACAGACTGGAACGCCGTGGCCCCAACGCCCACGTTGAAAAGCCAGGACTCCTTCACAGTTTGGCGGTCCTGGAGTACCCGGACTCACCGACGGAGTTCGTGGTCCATCCGCTCGTGAAGCCGCTGCTCGAGCGGTGGCGAGCCGGTCGAAGCAAGTGAGCGGCATCTACGACCGGATTTCGGCGGCGGTCACCCGTCGTCGTGGTGCCAGTCTGATCGCCGCGGTCGTGCAAGAGGGCACACCAGTTCTCTTAGCTGTCGACAAGCTCGTTGCGCATCTGGAGGGCCGCGGGATCCCCCTTGCCCATGCGCGCATTGATACGGACGGCGACATCGGTGAGCTTCTTGCGGAAGCTGTCGCCAGCGACTCCGGAGTTGCGAGCGCCGTTCTCGTCCACGGGTTCGAGGCGGTTCCAGCATCGGAACTCGAAGAGTTCTTGCGGAGAGCCAACTTTGCTCGTGCTCGACTCGCGAAGACTCCGGTGGCAGCCCTCCTCGTGGTCGAGTCTGCGACCTGGAGTTGGATGGTACGAGAGGTCCCCGACCTGGTCCGTTGGGCGGACGGCCCCTTCTTGCTGCCGCCCATCGAAAATCCACCGCATCCGTTGAAAGGGGTTGAGCTGGCTCATCTCCGGTTCGGTCGGCCGATTCCCGATTTATTGGCACGGTCGTTCGATACCGAACGGGGACTCGACTTGTTCTCAACAAGCTTGGCCGCAATCCAGCGCGGTCGAGCGGTCGTTGTCGGCGGGCCACCGGGTGTCGGTCGCTCTCATCTTGCCGTCCGGCTGGAGCGTCGACTCCATGAGACAAGAATGTCGACCGTGTGGCCACCCAACGCGCATGTTGTTAACGGACGCCCGCTGGTCGCAGACAGGGCGTTGGTTCCCGATGCTGAGGTGCCCTCCCCGAAGCAGTTTCTCTTCGGACAGCCCTACCGCGAATGGGTTGACGCGCAGACCGCAGATGTCGTCCTGGTGAAGCACCGAGCGTTCCAGCAGGATGCGCTGGCGAAGTTCAGGGAGGCACCACGGCGCGGTGTAGTCGTCTCGACGACGTCCAACGCCCTGGCGGAGGAGAGTGCCAACTTGCTTCCGGTCTACGTGCCGCCGGTCCGGGTCGAACTCGGTGACGACGGGGCGGAGATCGAGCCCAACGAGCCAGGCATAGAGTTGCTTGCGAACGGTCTGCATGATCGGGCCCGGCTTATTGGGACGGACCTCGGTGAGGTGCTACGAGCCGAGACATTGCGCTTCCTCGTCGTGGCGTCCGGGGGCATACCCGCTATCCTCTGGCTCTCGGCGAGTGAGACGTCCAGGAGGTCCGCGCTCGCGGGGCTCCTCCCGGCTCCGCTTGATCTCGCTCGGGTGGTCGCGCTCGACGCGGCCAGAAACTGGCAGCTCAGGTTCGAGCAGGCCGGTTCTCGACCGGACGCGACGACGCGTCGTCGAACGCGTCGCGCTCTCCGAGCCCGTGAGGAGGATGCCGGCCGCCTTCAAGTGCTCATCATCGACAAGCGTATTGTTCGCCGTCGTCACCCGCTCGTTCGTATCGCGGAGGGCCGGGCGCTTCGCAGCTGACTCTCAGCGAACATGAGGGCTACTGCGCCCCGGACGCATCCTGCGACTTGCGTCGGGACGGACTCCTGGCCGCCGAACAGCGTCTGAGCGGGCGACGGAGGCGTAACGTCGGGTGTCGCGGGGGAGTACCGTACGGGGAAGCAACCGATATGGCGAACACGAAGCGAATCGCATTGGTGGTTGGGGTTGGTCCCGGACTCGGAACCGCAACTGCCCGTCGGCTGCATGCCGATGGGTTCACGGTGGCCGTCGCCTCCCGGAACGCGGGCCGACTGACCGACTTGGCCGTGGAACTCGACGGGCTCGCAGTCTCGATCGACGCGACCGACCCGGCCTCGGTCCGATCGGGTATCGAGTCCGTCGAGGAAGCGCTTGGCCCAATTCACACCGTCGTGTGGAACGTTGGTGGAGGGGTGTTTGGCACCCTCGAGGCGGTCGATACCGATGGGCTCGATTTGGCGCTCGGCACCAATACGCGTGGCTTGTTCGTGTTGGCCAAGCACCTCTTGCCGCGTATGGCCAAGCGCGGCGGTGGTGCACTGGTCATCACCGGGGCCACGGCGTCTCTCCGCGGCAAGCCGTTCACCACCGCGTTCGC
>JAESSZ010000612.1 GCA_016763875.1 Nannocystaceae bacterium | reverse complement strand
CAACCGTGCGCCAGGGGATCCACGTGCGTCGCCTGATGACGCAGGGCCGGCGAGTGGTGGGTGCCGAAGCCGATGGCCTCTCGGTCCGTGCAGACGTCGTGATTGCGGCCGATGGCCCCGGCTCGCTGGCATGGTCGGCTCTGGGGATCCCTTATCGCCGCGGTGCCAACCTCGCGGTGGGAATCACGGCCTACTACGAAGGCATCGATTTCAGCGGCGCGCCCGATACCACCGAGCACTACTTCGAAGATGGGCTCAAGTGCGGGTACGGCTGGGTGTTTCCGGAAGTGGAGGGCGAGAGCAACGTGGGGGTGTATCAGCGCGCCGATAGGTTCGCGGCGCACGGACGCTCGCTCAAGGACTGGCTCCGGCAGTTCATCGACGCCCATCCCGAGCGTTTCGCTCGTGCCAAGCCGATCGGTCGCACGCGTCAATGGGCGCTGCCCGTGATGAGCCGACCCTGGCCGCCCGCGGGCCCCGGTGTCGTCGCGTGTGGGGACGCCGCGTGGGCCATCGATCCGTTGTCGGGGGAGGGCATCTTTCAGGCGCTTCACACTGGGGCGCTCGCGGGCCGCGTGGCGTCCCAGGCTCTGGGTCGCAGCAAGGGGCTCGATGCCGCAGTGGCGTGTCGCTATCAGGTGCGCTGCGCGATGGAACTCGGGGTGACCGCAGTGACGCGACTTGCCCTCCAAGAGGCGATGGACCGCGTGGTGGCTCGGCGTTGGTATCAGCACGGCTGGATGCAGCAGGCCCTGCGACGTGGCTACGGAAGCCAGGCGTTCGAGGTCAGCAAGCGACTCCCGTAGGCGGGGTCTGGCTACAGTGCAGCCCGCGGCACGACGCGTCCACGGTCGTCCAGCGTGCGGTAAAACTCGGGCCAGCGCGGGATCTCGACGATCGTCGGGAGGACTTCGTCGTAGTTGTGCGGGTAGGTGCGCTTGATGAACGCTACCATCGCCGCGCCGCCAGGCGCCTGCATGAAGTGCGGCTCCATCAGCGGGAACTCGTAGCGGAACTTACGAAGCTCGGTCACAGCGAACGCTTTGGGTCCCACAGGACTTCGTCGTAGTCGAGGCGATGCGTGATGGCACGCGCCAAGACGAACAGATAGTCCGAGAGACGGTTGAGGTAATGCAGGGCCTCGACACGCACGGTCTCGCCCTCGGTTCTCGCCAGGGCAACCGCAACACGCTCGGCGCGTCGGCACACCGTCCGGCCCATATGGCAGGCGGCCGCAACGGCGCCCCCACCCGGGAGGATGAAGCTCGTGAGCGGGGCCAGGGGTTCATTCCAGGCGTCAATGTCTCGCTCGAGGTTTGTGACCTGCTCGGCGCCCACGGTGAGCTTGCTGCCGCCTGTCGCGGCGCTAGGGGTCGCCAACTCGGCGCCAAGGTCGAACAACTCCTGCTGGATCCGGCCAAGTTGCAGGTCGGCCTCGTCGAGCACGATCTCGGCGCCCTCGCGCCGCGGCTCCCGGGCCAACTCGACGCGCAGCACACCCAACACCGCGTTGAGCTCGTCGACGTCCCCGTAGGCCGCGATGCGGATCGCGTTCTTGGGCACCCGGTCGCCGGACGCGAGCATTGTGTGCCCGTCGTCCCCCGACCGAGTGTAGACCTTGGCGATGTAGACCATCGTGACCTGATCGTGGCTTGTGAGCGAGGACTAGCCGATGGCCTTGGCCATCGTGCTGCCGATATCCGAGGGGGTCTCGGCCAGGTGGACCCCAGCGTCTGCGAGGGCTTCGAGTTTGGCTTCGGCGGTGCCCTTACCCCCCGAGATGATGGCGCCCGCATGTCCCATGCGCTTGCCCGGAGGGGCGGTAGTACCCGCAATAAACCCGACGACGGGCTTTTTGATGTTGGCCTTGATGAAGGCCGCGCCTTCCTCTTCGGCGGAGCCACCGATCTCGCCGATCATGACGATGCCCTCGGTCTCAGGGTCCTCGTTGAACAGCGCGAGGCAGTCCACGAAGTTGGTGCCGTTGACGGGGTCGCCGCCAATACCGATCGCCGTGGTCTGGCCCAGGCCGAGCGTCGTCAGCTGGTGAACCGCCTCGTACGTCAGTGTGCCCGAGCGCGAGATGACACCGATCTTGCCCGGCTTGTGGATGTAGCCGGGCATGATGCCGATGCGGCATTGGTTCGGCGTGATGATGCCGGGACAGTTGGGCCCGATGAGCCGCGAGGCGGGATGGTCTTCCAAGTAGCGCTTGGCCTTGACCATGTCCTCGACGGGAATGCCCTCCGTGATGCACACGATGAGCGCCACACCAGCGTCCGCCGCTTCCATGATCGCGTCGGCCGCGAACGGGGGCGGCACGAAGATGACCGTGGCGTTGATCTCTGCCTTCTCGAGGGCTTCGCGCACCGTGTTGAAGATCGGCGTGCTGCCTTCGAAGGTCTCGCCGCCCTTGCCCGGGGTGACGCCGGCCACCACTTGGGTGCCGTATTCCATCGATGCCTTGGCGTGGAAGGCACCGGTGTTTCCGGTGATGCCCTGCACACAAAGACGCGTGTTGTTGTCGACAAGGACGCTCATTTCGCCATCTCCACGATCTTCTGTGCAGCGTCGCGTAGCGAGCTGCCGGTGATGATCTTCAGGTCGCTGCTCTCAAGCATCGCTTTGCCCTTTTCGACGTTGGTGCCTTCGAGTCGAACGACTAGTGGCACCTTGAGCCCGACCTCGCGGACCGCCGCCAGCACGCCCTCAGCAATGACATCGCACTTCATGATGTCGCCGAAGATGTTGACCAGAATGCCCTCGAGTTTCGGGTCGGCCGTGATGAGTTTGAACGCCGCCGTCACGCGCTCCACGGTGGCGCCACCGCCGACGTCGAGGAAGTTCGCCGGTTCTGCGCCGAAGAACTTGATGATGTCCATCGTCGCCATTGCCAGTCCAGCGCCGTTGACCATGCAGCCGATCGTGCCGTCGAGGTTGACGTACGACAGGTCCGACTTCTTGGCTTCGAGTTCCGCGGGGTCCTCTTCGGTGGGGTCGCGAAGTTCCTCGATGGTCGGATGCCGATACAGCGCGTTGTCGTCGAAGCTGGTCTTGGCGTCGAGTGCCACGACGTCGCCGCCACCGGTGATGACCAGTGGGTTGATCTCCAACATCGCACAGTCCAGGCGCTGGTAGGCGGCCGCGAGCTTGCCGATGAAGGTGGCCATCTTGCGGGCGACTTTGCCGGTCAGGCCGAGGCCATAGGCGAGCTGTCGCGCTTGGAACGGCAGCAGCCCGACCGCCGGATCGATGCTCACCTTGAGGATCTTCTCGGGGTTACTTTCGGCGACCTCCTCGATCTCCATGCCGCCTTCGGTCGACGCCATGATCGTCGTGCGGCCGGTGACGCGGTCGAGCGTGGCTGCGACGTACAGCTCGGTCTTGATATCCATGCCCTGCTCGATGAGCAGTCGCCGGACCTCTTTGCCCTCGGGACCGGTCTGAATCGTGACCAACGTGCTGCCGAGCATCTTGCCGGCCAGGTCTTTGACTGCATCTGCACCCTTGACGACCTTGACGCCGCCGAGGTCGGGGTGCTCTTTGAAGCGCCCCTTGCCGCGTCCACCCGCGTGGATCTGCGACTTGACGACAAGGACCTCACTGCCGGTCTTGGCGATAAGGTCGACCGCAGCCGCGTGGGCCTCGTCCGCGGAAAACGCCACGGTTGATTGCGGGACGGGGATCCCCTCCGCAGCCAGCAACTGCTTGCCTTGATATTCGTGAATCTTCATGCGTCGCTTCCGAGGAGTGCGTTAGTAAGGCAGCAGTTTGACGACGTCACGGACCGCGTTGGCCGAGACTTCGAGCATCGCCTTTTCTTTGTCGCCGAGTTTCATCTCGATGATCTTGTCCATGCCGCCCGCGCCGATCACGGTCGGCACGCCGAGGAACAGGTTGTCGTAGCCGTACTCGCCCTTGCACAGACATGCGACCGGAAGCACGCGCTTGCGGTCCAGGACGATGGATTCGACCATCGCGACCACCGATGCCGAGGGGGCGCAGTAGCCGGAGTACCCCAGCAAGCCGACGATCTCGCCGCCGCCCTTGCGGGTGCGAGCAATAATGCTGTCGATTTTCTCTTGCGACAGCAGCTCGGTGAGCGGGATGCCACTGATCGACGTGTGAGACGGTAGCGGGACCATCGTGTCGCCGTGTCCGCCGAGCACCATGCCGTGCACGTCCTGCACCGACACGCCGAGTTCCATGGCGATGAAGGTCTTGTAGCGCGCGGTGTCGAGAACACCGGCCATGCCCAACACGCGCTCCCGGGGAAATCCCGATTCCTGGAGCATGACGTGGCACATCGCGTCCAGCGGATTGGATACGCAGATCAGCACCGCGTTCGGTGACCGGCTCGCAATCTCCTTGGTGACGGAGCTGACGATCTTGCGATTGGTTTCCACCAGCTCGTCGCGGCTGGTGAACTTGCCGGTCACGGGGTCTTTTTTACGAGGGACACCCGCGGTGATCACCACGACGTCCGAGTCGGCGGTCGCGTCGTAGTCGTTGGCGCCCACGAGCTTGCTGTCGAAGCCCATGACCGGGCCGGCCTCAGCGAGGTCGAGCGATTTGCCCTGCGGCAGACCCTCTTTGATGTCGACGAGCACGACGTCGCCCAGGTTCTTCTGGACAGCCCAATGGGCGGCGGTAGCTCCGACGTTTCCGGCTCCGACGATAGTGATCTTGTTCCTACGTGGCATCGACCGATGAGTCCCTTTCACCCACCGCTACGGCGAGCGAGGGCGGATATAGCATGGGCCCGGGCACCCGCGTCGTGTGCCCTTTCTCAACCCGCGCGGGCTCTGCTAGGAGCTGACCGCGAGGCCCAGCCGGATCAAGTACAGGGAGGCCATGACGCGAAAAACGCGTAGCAGGGACACCGCCGCGAAGGTCCGATACCGCATCGTGCTGGCGCCCGCAGCCCAGGCAGAGATCGAGTAGGGCAGGGGAGTGACAGCCGCGATGGCCACGATTTTCACGCCGTGTCGCCGCAACGCTTGGTCGATGGCTGCCCCGCGACCCCGAAAAAACCTTTGCAGGCGCCGGGTTCCCCGCAGCAGCCGGCCGAGCCCAAACCCGGCCGAGCCGCCCACGAGGCTCCCGAGCGTCCCCCAGCCGATGAGCGCGCTGTCGCTCATGCCGCCCGCGAGTCCGAGCGCCAAGAATGTGTCGTTGGGCACGGGGATGGTGAACGCATCGGGCACGGCAAAGCCGATAGCCACCCCGGGGCCGCCGAAGCGTTCGACGAAACTGCCGCCGACCGCCATCAGCGGCGCGCGCAGCCAGTAGCCCAGCGCGGCGACGCCGAGCACGAGCGTCACCACCGCCAACCCGGTGGAGACCAGCAACCGAGCGAGGCTCAGCGGTTCGCCGGGCTCGTCAGTACTTGCCGCGCGGTCGGGGCGTGCCGCGTGGTCGGTGCGTGCCGCGGGGTCAGCGGCCGAGTCGTCTTCGCGCACGCGGGCACCTTACGTCGCCCTAGCGGCGCGTGTATGGTCCGGCCATCGATGCGCTGGTTCGCGTTCGCATGGGGGGTTGTCGGGGTGCTGGCGTTGTTGGGCCAGGCCGTGTTCCGACTCGCGCCGTTGGCGTGGTCGGCCCTGTCCGGCGAGTTGTCCACTCTGCAGTGGGTTGGCGTGGTGGTCTGGGTGGCGGTGATGGCCCACGCAGAGGGCTATCGAGGATTTCACCGACGCTTCTCACCGCGGGTCGTCGCACGTGCGCTTTGGCTGCGTGAGCACCCAGAGCCTCACCTGGTCGTGTTGGCACCGTTGTTCTGTATGTCGCTGTTCCACGCGACCCAGCGCGGAAAGTTGACCGCACGGTTGTTGGTGGCGGGCATCCTCACCTTGATAACGGTCGTGCGCATGCTGCCGCAACCGTGGCGCGGGCTGGTGGATGCGGGCGTTGTCGTCGGACTCGCGATCGGGATGACGAGTCTGTTGGGGTACGCGCTGCGGGCCGTGCTCGGAACACCACCGTCTATCGCGCCTGATCTGCCCGAACCACCGGCAACGTAGCGCTCCAACGTGAGAGCCCGTTGCCGGTTGTAGTTGCTGGTCGTGGTTGCCGGTCGTGCTCGCGCTAGAGCGCGGCGAGCATGCTCCAAGCAAAACCGCCGCAGCCACCTGTCGCCGGGGCGCTTGCGTCGGCGTCATCGGCGGCCTCGGCCGCTTCTGCCGTCTCCTGACCGAACGCGGCCGTGCAGTACCAAAGCTGCGTGTCGTCGTCGGTCCACGTCCACTGCAGTTTGACGAACCCCATGCCGTCGTCCCCGATCGCGGTGCTCGTGTCGTTGTCGAACGAGTCGAGCGTGTACGTGATGGGCCCGAACTCGGCGTCGTCGAGCATCCACATGCTGTCGTCGATCGTGTGCGTCACCATGCCGCCCTCGTAGGTCTCGAGCCACTGGCCCTCGATCGCGATACCGGCATCTGTGCCAGCGGTGTCGTCTGAGCCAGCGGTGTCATCCGAACCGTCGGCGTTATCCGAGCCAGCGGTGTCATCCGAACCAGCGGTGTCATCCGAACCAGCGGTGTCATCCGAACCAGCGGTGTCATCCGAACCAGCGGTGTCATCCGAGTCATGTGACCCGGTGTCCGCGGCGGTGTCGCCGTCGTCATCGTCGGAGTCGCAGCCTGGCGCTGCGAACAGCAGGGCGGCGAAAAGTGAACAGGACAGGCGAGCCGGGGCGATGCGCCCCGCGAACAAACGTGTGTGCATTATCATAACTCCGAGGCACCTTCCGCGAGGTACCGAAACGAAGGGTGGCCTTGGCAGTATTGCGGAGGCACGTGCGGCAGGTCTTCGGGCTTGCAGATCAGGCCGAGTGGTCGCGGCTTGCCAGGCTGCTGCCGGGTGCCTCTGTGCGACGTCGTTTCTGCTTACCGCTGCGGGACAGCCGCGGATTTTCACCGCGTTCCCTCTTGCCTCGCCCTGATGGGCGAACCGAACGATGGGCCCGATCTAGCTGCGGACCCGATCGCTGTCAACCGCCGTGCGCGGGCCCGTGCACTGATTGTGTCACCGGCTGTGGCACCGGCTGTGGCACCGGCTGTGGCAACCTTGTCCCGGTGGTCCGCCTTGTGCCAAGCGCCGCGTTGGGCGGACTTGCGGTGGTCGTGCCGTTCGTTGTCTTTGCGATGGCCGCCGTGTTGATGCCGGACGCAACGGGGCAGTGGACAGCGAAAGAAGGCCCAGTTGAGCATGTGTCGCACGGGGTCTTGCTGTTGGCGGTGCTCGCTTGGTCGGCACGCACCGTCGAGGTCCTGCGAAAACCGGGCGGGGGCGATCCTCACGCGCAAGGCACCGCAAACGGGGTCTGGCTACCTTTGGGCGTGGCGCTATGGATGGCGGTCGTGCTCGCGGAAGAGCTCGACTGGGGGGCGGTCTATGGATTCAATGGCCTCGCCGGGCAACTCTCCCGGGTTGCCGGTCGCCCTGATCTCCACAACGCCTGGTCGGGCGCCTCCTACCTCGTGTTTTGCATCCCGGTGCTCGTGCTTGCGGGATTGGGCCTGGTGGGAACGAAACAAGGCGCGCAGCCGAACGGCGTCGCGTTGGACCGCAGCGACGCTGCGGCGCTCATCGTCGTGATGGCGGTCTCGTTCGTTGGCACGCTGGCGTGGTCTGCCGGCGAGGCGCAACTCGACGAGGTCGCCGAGTTGGTCCTGTACGGCGTGCTCTTTTGGATTGCAGCGCGCCCCCGCCCACGCGAGGGACTCGGCCGCTGCGATCGTCAACCCGCCGTGCGAAAAGAGATCAGCCCGTGAGTTCAAACGCGACTAGGCAGTTCTTGTCGCCACCCTCACTTGCGACGAAGAACGGCGCGAGCCAAGTTCGGCCGCGGTTGAAGTGCGCCTGGGCGAGCATTGCGATCTGCGAATCACTGAGCTTTTGGCCGGGGCAGGCCGAGCCCCCCCAGTGATAGCGACGCAATGCGCCGTTGCCTTGCCGCAGCGTGATAGCCCCGTGGAAACTGGCGTGGTGCTCACTGCCGGGGGTGTTGATCTGGAGTTTGACAATGCGGCCGCGTGTGCCGCCTTCGTCGGCCTGCGAGGGCGCAGCCGACAAGCCGACGGCCAGCGCCGCAGCGGCGACGAAAGTGCGGGCACGCCAAGCGAAGCCAGGTGGACGGCGGAGGAGGGGGGGTCGTCGGTAGGAGCGAAGCATCGCGGAGGCCGAGCATATCGATCTCAGGTCAGCGGGTGACGCGCCCAGCTGAACCGACGCGCCCCTCACTGGCCAAAAGAGGGCGTTCTTTGGTCCCCCTGCGCTCGGTTGCTAGCCTGTGGACCTGCGTATGCGCTGTAAACGTCCCATGACCTGGAGGGCAATCGCCACGGCCTCGATCGCCCTTGTGTCGATCGCTGGTGTCGGGTGTGCGCATGGAGCCAAAACCGCGCCTTCGAGCGCCCCTGATGACCTCGACGACGGTCTGGCGAGGGCCAGCCGCGAGAACGCCGCATTGCGGCGGCGGGTCGATATGCTTGAGGACAGGGTGTTGCATATGGAGCAGGGCGGGGTCGCTGGGACTCGCGGCACCGCGGCAATGACGCTACCTGACGGGCGTGACATTCCCGTGGTCCGGTTGCAGCCGAGCCCTGGGCCGTCGGTTTCGGCGCGGACGTGGCAGGCGGCGACCGCGCCCGCGGCGGTACACATCGACGTCGAT
>JAESSZ010000611.1 GCA_016763875.1 Nannocystaceae bacterium | reverse complement strand
GCCGACCCACGATTGGCGCTCTGCCTTACTCTCCAGCCACCGGATGAGCCCCTCGTCTCCGCTGGGTGGCGCCAGCGCCCACACTCCGCCTCCCTTCCCAACTCAAATTACCGCACCGCATCGCCTATACAGGCACGATGGAGAAAATGCGCGCAGCAACGTGCATGGCGGGCGCCGAGCGCGGGTGCCAGTCGGACTGATCGTGCGCCCGGAGTTTTGCGAAGTCCGATTCGAACGCGGAGTCCGGTGGTGATGCGGGCTCCAGCTCGATGCGCGCCTCGATCGAAAGCGGCCAGAAAGTAGACTCCGCACAGCGTCCACGGACTTATCCGAGCCATTCACCGGGCTAGCCGTCAGACTTTACCGCACTGGTCGAGGCGAACGCCGTTTTCGCCGCAGTCCCATTCACCGCTCACCCAGCACTCGGCCTGACCAACGACCACTGGGTTATCGCAACTCTCGACGCAGTTGGGCGCCTCGTCATCGTTGTTGCCGTCGCATTCTGCCCGCGGGCACTCACCGACAGGCTCGCACGTCCACACCCCGTTCTCGCACGTGGGCGACACCGTCTCATCGCCGCAGGTTTCACACTGGACAGGGTCGGCGTCAGCCGGGCAGTCATTCGAGGACGTGTCGCCGCCATCGTCTGTGCCATCGTCACCGGTGCCATCGTCACCGGTGCCCCCATCGTCACCGGTACCCGCGTCGGTCTGGCCATCGTCGCCGTCGTCGTCGTCGTCGGTCGTACGATCGCCGCCATCGCCATCGCTGTCATGGCTATCGTCGTGACCGTCCTCGCCATTGCTGTCGCTGTCGCCCGGCTCCTCCGAGGCGCAACCCAAGAACAACATCGCCACACCAAGCACCCAAACACGACCCATCATTTCAACTTCAAGTATCTTCATTGCATACCTCTTCTTGCTATTCGAACTACTGAAACCAGACCTCGTCGATATCGTAGACAATCTCACTGACGCCGGGCTCCACGTCGAGGCACGTGTAGCCGCCATCGACATCACCGCCTCCATTGACCGTGTTGACCATGTCGCCCAGGCGTGGCGTGGGATCGTCGGGATCCGCCTGGGCGCCCTCGTCGAGAAACGCCGCCACACGGACCACGGACGGACGCCCATCCGCACCGCATGCGATCGAAGGCAGCACAAAGTCGACGCGCATCGTGTCGCTGTTGAGCACGTCCTCGCGGACATCCACGATCCCGGGCGATGCCCACACGCCCAAGCTCGGGCCCGTCATGCATTCGCCTTCGGTGGCACGGACGTACACGATGCCAACACCGTCCGGCCCCGGATCGATCGAAAAGGTCACCGACCCCGAGATGTTGAACTCGGCATCGCACGAAGCGGCAGTGGTCGCGCCGTCCGAACCGGACCCGTCTTGCGCTCCTGAGCCGCTGTCGCCCGGCCTTCCGGTCGGGCCACCATCAAGCACGCCACCTGATCCCGACCCCTCAGCCGTACCCGCAACGTCGAGTTCACCGATAGAGCGTTGACCGAGGTCGCACGCAAATCCGACCACAGCGAGGACTGCGACCAGCAACCCGACTCCGACCCGATCCCTATGTTGACGGTTCGACACAGCGCTCACTATGACCATTGTCGCCGCGCCACAGATCCGGTCATGGAGCAGCAGTATTTTCTACGACGGCCGCACAGGCCGCCCGAACCTGGCCCGCCAACAGGTCGCCTGCGTGGCCCGTCAGGTAGCGTTCCGCGACCGTTTTCGCGTCGTCGTCGTTCCCACGACACGCCGCAATTGCGACGATGGCTCGACGCTCTGCCGCTAAAACACCATCGGGAAAACGGCGGCCATGCTCCGCCACCTTGGTCCGCGCAAGCTCCGAGCTGCCTTCCGCCAGAGCGTTCCACGCCGCCCGAAGCAAGCCACGCTCCTGTGCGAGCGAGGAAGGCGAGGCATCGGCGGTGTCCGGCGTTGGCGGACTCGGAGGCCGCGTTATCTTACTTGGACTTGGACTTGGACCTGGACCCGCACGAATCGGAGCCCTCGACGGCTCAAGAGCAGCCCGGACCGGCTCTGCCGGGCTCGGAGCGGATTGGGGACGTGCCAGCGAACTCGGTTTTTCAGGGGACGCCTGGCCTTGCGGGTCCGCGTGCCTCGCGGATCGTGGATCGTCCGCACGTTGCCCGTACACCGCCTGATCTCGGCGCGTGTCGGCGTCTCGTTGCCGAATGTACGACGGCGCGACGAGCATCGCGACGACCGCGGCCGCGATCGCGACGGCGGCCGCAACCGCAACCAGAGTTCGACTGCGACGCTGGCTGGCCGCAGCCCGCTCGCGGCGTTGAACCCGCTGCAGACCCCGGGCAAACGCGGCATCGGGGATATCGCCACTGCCCCGGTACTCCGCCAGCAGGTGCTTGCACGACGACCGCAGCGGTGCAGGCTCGCGAGAACCGGTACTCATCGCACCTCCGATTGTGGGACCGCCAGCGACGCGGCAAAGCTCTCGAATCTTCGTCGCGCGGTGCGCAGCCGCGCGTACACTTGGTCTAGCGACACATCGAGGGCCCGCGCCACGTCGGGGCAACTCATGCCCTCGACATCAACGAGTTCAAAGACGGCTCGCTTGTCCGGCGACAGGCTGTGCATGAACTCGCGAACTCGCTGGCCTGCACGCTCGTGCTCGAGACACTCTTCTTGGCTGCGATCCGCTCGCGCCCCCGACCCGTCGAAGGGTTCGAGCGCCGCCCGCCGCACCGCTTTGCGGCGGTGGTTGGCGGCCACGCGCCGCACAATGCCAAACAGCCACGTCGAGACTGCTGCGCGCTGGTCATAGTCCGCCTGCTTGCGGTGGGCGATGACAAAGACGTCGTGCATCAAGTCCTCTGCGGCTTCCTCCGAGGCTCCGAGGCGCCGCAGGGAGCGCCAAACAAAACTGGCCTGCTCACGGTAGACCTCTGTCAAATCGATCGTCATCCGCGGCAAACCGGGGATCCTGGGCATGAACGTTGGTGTCGCGTCCCGCTCGATCCAGTCATCGAGGTAGAAAAAGATGGCGCGATCAGCGGGATGACGAGGCCGACGGCGGTCGTAAAGCCAACGACTCCGGGGCGGTGCACGGGTTCGCGCAGCGGCTGGACCACGAACGATCCTCGCAGCACCGCGACGACGACATCGGCCCCAAACCACAGCGCGACACGTTCGTGCAACCGCCAACGCACCGAGGGTCCCGCCGTCAACGCCAACCACGGAAACCACGCCGCCGCCGTACGGTCGACAACGACACCGCGCCCGTGAATGCCACCGATGCTGGCCCCTCCGCACAAGGGAAATGCCAGCGTTCGTACCGACGGAACCGCGCAGCCACGAACGACCATGCTGACGAGCTGAAACCGCCCTGTCGCCTGCGCTTGCACAGCCTGTTTGGGCGGCCAGTATCGAACCCCCGCTTCGACGCGCCACCGATTGCCCTCAACCCCGAGCGCAGCGGTACCAAATCCCGCAAAACCCGGCTGCAGGTTGAAGCCACCGCCGCCCGCCAGACGCAAATCAAGACCTGGACGGGCGCGACGCACACGCGACCTTAAGACTGGCGACAACGATTCCAGCCGCAGCGGCGCCGGGTTCTGCGTCGTGATCAGTACGGCGGGTTGCAACGTTGCCTCGGTGGGTGC
>JAESSZ010000610.1 GCA_016763875.1 Nannocystaceae bacterium | reverse complement strand
CTGGCGCCACCGACGACCTGGCAGAGACCCGGGTTCGCTTGTTCGCGCAATACGTGGCGATGTCGACGTCCGAGGTAGGGTGATCGCAGTTGGTGCTCGCTATCCCCCCCGAGCATCCGATCGCCTCCAGCTACTGGGCGCAATGTGGCGAGCTGCTGGCTGGTCCGCACCCGTGCGTGGGCGACCGTGCGACCCAACGCGCGAGTCTGCGCGCCCTGGCGCATGCCGGGATTCGGACCATCGTCGACCTCACCACGGCCGGCGAGCGACCTGGCGTGCGGGTGCTGTGGGACAAGCTCGCCGAAGACGATTCGGAGTGCGCGTGGGTCGGTAGTCCCGTTCTAAACGGCGGCATCCCCAGTCGGGCCGGCATGCAGCTCGTTTTGGACACGATCGATGCCAGCCGTGCACGAGGCCGACCGGTCTACGTGCACTGCATGGGCGGCCTGGGCCGGACCGGTACCGTCGTCGCCTGCTGGTGGATACGACACGGCATCGTCGAAGGCGAGCACGTGTTCGACGCGCTGACCACACGCCGCGCGGGCCAGCCCAATGCGCACTCGATCTCGCCAGAGACCGCCCCTCAGTTTCGCTTCATCCGAGCGTGGTCGCGGGGGGACTGACGAGCGACGAGCCGCTGTCAGCCCCGCTCGACCCGAACCCAGACCTCGGTTCGGAGGTCCGCCTCGGGCGTGACCCCGGGATGGTTGAGGTAGCGTTCGAGCGTCGGCGGGTCCGCGGCCCGGTAGCCATTGTCCGGGATCCACTGCCCGAAAATAGCCCCGTAGGTCTTGCCGAGATCCGCATACGCCCCCTCGTGCGTCGCGACGGCATCTGTGTGCTGGGCCCAAACATGCCGCGTTTGCGGACCCAGGCCATCAGCGTCTCCCACGCTTGTTTCGATCCTTGGTAGGGACCCACGTTTCGCACGAATGCCACGCGCGTTCTCTGGCGTTTTTCGATTCTCACGTCCATGTCGTCTGCTCCTGAGGCCACGGGCTCAAAGCGATCGAGCACTCCCTGTTCGCTGAAGTGGACACCATTGGGTGCTCGGGGCCATGTCACTTTTTGGTGCAGGACCCGATACCGAGAAGGCGGGACGCCAAAGTGGCGTGAAAATGCCCTGGTGAACGCTTCATGGGACTCGTAGCCGGCATCAAATGCGAGCCGAACAACGGCGTTTTGTCCGTGTCTGAGGCGGTGCGCCGCCCGCTCGATCCGTAGGCGCCGGACATGCTCCATCACCGTCTCTCCCAACATGCCGCGAAACACGCGGTGAAAGTAGAGCGGTGACATGCATGCCACCTTTGCCAACGATTCGAGCGACACGGCATCGTCGAGGTGCTCTTGCAAGTGCACCAACAGCCGGAGGATCCGTGCCTGGTGGTCGAGCCGAGTGCTCTCGCGTTGCCCCGTGGTCATGAACTCACTGTGACGCTCGTCGGGCCATCGCGCTTGACCAGACTTGCGGAGTTTTGAAGGCCGTCGACGCTCGCATGTGTCACTCTCAGCCAGACGCGGCCATACGACGCTGGATCTGCTCGGGCGTGAGCGTCTCGGTCTTCTTGGAGACGATCCACAGATGGCCGAATGGATCGACGATTCGCCCCTCGCGGGCCCCGTAAAAACGATCGTCGACGGGGATCACGATCTCGCCGCCTTCCTCCACCATCGCGGCCGCCACCGCATCGGGATCGTCGACCGCGATATGCAGCAGGACCGGCGAGCCACCGAGCACCTTGGGGCCGCGGTTTATCGGCGGGTCCTCCTCGGTCACCGCCACCACCGCGCCGCGGATCGACAGCGCCGCATGCACAACCTTGCCGTCCGGCGTCGCGAAGCGCTCGATGCACTCGGCGTCAAAAACTCGCCGATAGACCGCAATCGCCTCGTCGGCGCCAGCAACGACGAGACGGGGCGTGATGATGGGGGGCTCGTGGGCCATGGACCTTGGATGCCAGACAAACCGGGCCGCGTCTTGTAAGAAACGACCTTCACGCGAGGTGGTTTCGATGCGGCGGCATTCGGCGGCGGTATTGCCCCGGAGACACCCCGCTCAGGGCACAAAACTCGTGACCGAGGTGGGCCTGGTCGAAGTAGCCGCACGACTGCGCGACCGAGGTCAGCGCCTGGCCGCCGCGCAGCGCCTCGACCGCCCGCTGGAACCGAACGACCCGCGCCATCGCCTTGGGCGGAAGCCCGACTTCGGCCAAGAATCGACGACGCAGCCGCCGTGCCGCTAGCCCAAGTCCGTCCGCGAGCGCGGAGACCTCGGTCGTACCCGCCTGCATGCGTCGCAGCGCTTCGGTCACAGTGGGATCGACTGCGCGGCCGTGGTCGCGCACCCGCTGCACGAGGTAGTCCTCGACCCGGGCAAGCTGCATCCGCGCCCCCTGCTGCGTTCGGACCAAGTCCAGCAGGCGTTCCGAACTGCCGCCACCGAGCAGCACGTCGAGTCCGACATTGTCCTCGGCGACCGCGTCCATCGCCACGCCAAGGACCACCCGCGCCGCACCGGGTTCGAACACCACGCCCACAAGCGACCGCTGGTCTGCGCGATCCAAACCATAGGGGTGTGCGTGCATCCCCTGAACGACCACCGACGTATGACACGACCGCTCGGTCGAATCGGCGGACGAAAAGTGGTGCAACGGTCCGCCGTCTACGTTGATCAGCAACTGCATCGTGCCCGACGGCAGCGCTGTTTCGCGGCCCACTGCCCCCGGGTTGCGGCAGTGCCACAGGGTGCGCACCACGCCACGTAGGGCGGGGTGTCGCGGCGGCCGAGCAACGAAATCCACGGCGCCGATGGTACCAGCTAACGTACTCCGCGCATCTGCTGTAACGCGGCACTACGCGTCACAGCCGCAACGTCTGCCCCACTGCGGGCACACAGCACCGCGCGTCCGGGAGCCCCGTCTGTTCCCATGCCGAACGGAGCAGCTGCGGCGGCTCGTCCAATGGCTCGTCAGTCAGCTTGAATGTCCCCCAGTGCATTGCCACGAATCGCTGAGCACCCAGGGCGACGAATGCCCGCACGGCTTCCGCCGGATTGATGTGCTGGGTCTTCATGAACCATCGCGGCTCGTAAGCGCCGATCGGGAGCATCGCCGCATCGATGGCGCCAACACGCGTCGCGATCTCGGCAAACCCGGAAAACCACGCGGTGTCGCCGGAGTGGTACACGCGCGCGCCACCTCGCTGCAGCACATAGCCTCCCCACAGGGTCTTGTTCTCATCGCGAAGCCCACGACGACTCCAGTGTTGTGCAGGCACGAACGTGACCTGGACTCCTTCGACCTCGCGTTCTTCCCACCATCGCATTTCCACAACCCGTCGCAGACCGGCGCGTTGGAACCATGGGCCAAGTCCCTCGGGCACGACATAGACCACGTCCGGCCCAAGCGCACGCAGGCTGGGCGCGTCCATGTGATCACGATGGTTGTGGGTCACCAAGACCACGTCGATTTTCGGCAGATCGGCCCCGGCAACGCCGGGTGGGACAATGCGGCGAACGACCGCGATCCTGGTCGAGAACACAGGGTCAATGAGCATGGCGCGTCCCCCTAGTTGGACAAGGTACGTCGCATGTCCGATCCAAGTGAGGTCAGCCTCTCCCGGACGCTTGAGTGCCAAACCATCGTTGGCGACCAGTGGCGTGTCGACACGCCCTGCGCTGCGGTTTTTCGGGCCGTCGTGCAGACCAAGCTTCCACTTGAGGACCGACCCGATCCCGTGCACGTTCTTGCTCCCGTCGATGTTGGTGTAGCGTGACAACGAACGAAAGGTAGTGCACGCGGACCGATCCGCCACGCCGATCCCCCACGTAGTTCAGTCGACGAAAAAATCCAGCATCGGCTCCACGCTGGGATCCACCGAATACTGCGTAAAATCGGTCATGCCGCCTTCGCGCAGGACGTCGTCGTCAATGAAGAAGTTCCCGGTGCACTCGGTGGCGGGCCGGATCAGGACCGCGTGCGCGGCGTCCGACATGATCTCCACGGTTCGCGAGTGTTTGACCATGTTGTCGCCGCCGAGCATCTCGACGGCTGCCGTCGCGATCGGGGTACGCGGCCACAGTGCGTTGAACGCCACCTTGCCTTTGAACTCTTCGGCGTGGCCCAGCACGCACATGCTCATGCCGTACTTCGCCATCGTGTACGCGACATGATTGCCAAACCACTTCGGTTTCATCGAGAGCGGCGGCGAGATGTTGAGCACGTGGGGGTTGCTCGCCTTGAGCAGCAACGGCAAACACGCCTGCGTCGTTGCGAAGGTTCCCCGCGTATTGACGTGGTGCATGAGGTCGTAGCGCTTCATCGGCGTCGACAACGTGCCGGTCAGCATGATCGCGCTCGCGTTGTTGATCACGATGTCGATCCCACCGAACGCCTTCTCCGTCTGCTTGACTGCGTCGGCGATCTTGGCGTCGTCGCGAATGTCGAGCACGATCGGCAGCGCCTTTCCGCCCGCGGCTTCGATCTCCTCGGCGGCGGTGTAGATCGTTCCGGAAAGCTTCGGGTGAGGCTCGGCGGTCTTGGCCGCAACCACGATGTTCGCCCCGTCTTTGGCGGCACGGATCGCGATGGCTTTGCCGATGCCCCGGCTCGCCCCCGTGATGAATAACGTCTTGCCCTTCAGGTCGCTCACGAGGCAGACGATACCCGATCAGCTACGCGGACCGGAACGACGCCTGACGCTCGTCCGTACACGCGGACTCGGTGGCCGCACACGACTGCGTATGGCGCATCGGACAACGAGCCGAGGACAACGCTCGGGCCAGCGGCAGACTCCGAGAGACGCCTCAGCCGCAACTCGGAAGTTCGCCTACAAGACGGTACGTCTGATGTCCGGGCAATGACGTGCCGGGACGTCATTGCCCAGATCGCCATTCGAGCGTCCCCCCCCTCCTCAGACGCAGATTGCACTTCCCGTAAAAGTTCGGCCGATACATATGCGTTTCTTGCCACGGGGAGCAGTCATCGCGAATCTGTGGCGCGTCGAGCACACAAGGCACCGTCTCTTGGCGGATCACGACGAGCGTGCCGTCCATCAGGAGGCCAACAAGCGCCTCAAACGCGGCTTGCGGTTCGGCGATGGCATTCCCGGTTGTCACGGTCCCGAGCAGGTCGGTGACGAACGCTTCACCCTGTTGCTCAACGCCCGCGCGCACTAAAATCTCAGCATTGTCACGCGACAGACCGCGTCGCACCGCGTTCGAACGCACCAGCAGGCCTGATTCGAATCGACATCCCACCATCGGCCGATGCGTAGTGTACGAGAGTCGGGGGGGCGGAGAAGGGCGCTACGGGCCAGTTCCTGTGGCACAGGTGTTGTCCCTTCTAGCTTTGGCCGGACGGGACCAGGTGCGAAACCGTTGGTCCGTGTCAAAGTCCTTCACCCGTTTATGGTCTGGAACGAGTCCAGCACTATGAGGTCGGAACGAATCGCCATCGCCCTCGACACGCCAAGGCCCTCGATGATGAAACTTGACCACCGTTGTTTCGTACTGTCTGCCGCTCTGCTCACGGTCCCGACGGCATGTGCGGCAGGGGACGACGATGCCGCGAGTGGTACCGAGACTTCGGGGACGACAAGCGATGTCACGACCCCCCAACCTTCGGGCTCCGCCACCAATGGAGATGAGACCGCGACCGCATCCAACAGCGAAGCCGACACCAACGCCCCGAGCGGCCGGGACACCGATACCGATGGTGATGCCGATACCGATACCGATACAGGCGGGGGGCAGGAGACGGGGACAACAATACCTCGCGACGCTGTCATCGTGGCCGTTGGCTACGGGCTAAGGCGCGCGCGCTCCGAGGATGGCGTCACGTGGACCGACTTCGTGGAGGTGGACCCAAACGGCGGAGACGACGAAAACCTCCTGCGCGGGGTCGGCTATGGGAACGGCGTTTTCGTCGCGGTCGGCGACCGAACGCTGCGCTCCTTGGACGGGATAACCTGGAACGAAGAAGAAGACATCGTCGATTCCTTCTTGTCCGACGTCGTGTACCTCGATGGCGTATTCATCGCTGCCGGCGGCAACGGCGTTCGCGTACGATCGCTGGACAACGCCGTAACCTGGCAAGACCAAACTCCTTACTTCGCGGGGCACTACCGCGCGATCGCTGTGGGCAATGGGATCGCGGTCGCGGTCGGTCACACCTACGGCGATACGAACGTGGGGCTTGCCAGCACAACCACCGATGGTCTGACCTGGACGGCCGAGCAAATCGGAGGCGTGCAGCAGTCCGGCCACAGCATCGTCTTCGGCAACGGCGTCTTTGTGACGCGGGACGACGCGGGTGGTTTGCGGTCGTCGGCGGACGGTGAGGCGTGGACGGTCTCGCCGCAATCCGCCTCGGACGGCGGGCGAATCATCTTCGCTCAGGGCGAGTTCATCTTCGCAGACTCAGGCGCCTACTGGACTTCCGAGGACGGGGTGGCGTGGACGTCCGCACCCGCTGAGTCCGCCCGCGGTCTCGACGGGTGGTTCAACGGCCAATACCTGACGCTTGGATGGCCTGCGACGATCTCCGTGTCCCCGGATCTCGAGAACTGGGAGCAGGTCTTCGCCCCAGGAGGCTCCGGCTTGGCGGAGCTAGCGATCGGCTCGCCCGGTCGATAGCCCACGGCCTAAGGGATGACACCATGACGCTGCAACGCCGCGTGTTGGTCGGTCATCAACGCGATCAACGGAGAGACCACGACAGTCGGACGCGGCACAATCATCGCGGGGATCTGGTAGATGAGAGACTTGCCAAATCCCGTCGGCAGCACGGCCATGACGTCGCGCCCCCGTAGCAGCGCGCCCATGGCCTGGCGCTGCTCGGACTTGAGCCGCCCGATTCCGAACTGACCGCGGGCAATCGAGCCCAACGCGTCCGTCGAGGTGACCCCGCGCGACCCTGGACGAGTTCGACGGCCGCCGCGTCTTCGACCACGGTTCCGTTCCTGGCTCCGTTCCTGCCTGTCGTCAGCACCGCTGAACGTGCTCAATGGTTGCTGGTCTGCGGCGGCGGAGCAAGCAACCCCGCCAATTCGCTCTTGCGCCAGCGCCCAGCAGTACGCTACGCCGCTGGCTGTGCGCTGGTTCGTCCGAGGAGATGTCGACGGGTTCTTTGGCCTCGCCCTGGACAACCTCGTCCAACTGTTGCTGATCGACGCGCTGTGCCGCACGGTCTTGGGCTTTTCCGACGCGCTGCTGTACGGCCGTGTGCTGCCGGGAATCGCGGTGTCCCTGGTTGTCGGCAACCTTTACTACGCGTGGCAAGCCAAGAAACTCGGGGAACGCGAAGGCCGGAGCGACGTCTGCGCCCTACCCTACGGGATCAACACGGTCTCGCTGTTCGCCCATGTCTTCCTGGTGATGTTGCCGGCCAAGTTTGCCGCGACCGCAGCTGGCGCCGAAGACCCCGCGCTCGTGGCGTGGCACGCCGGGCTGGTCGCGACCGTCGGTTCCGGGCTCATCGAAGCGGGCGGCGCCTTCGTGGCAGACCGACTACGCAAGTACACCCCGCGTGCCGCGTTGCTGGCAACCCTGTCGGGCATCGCGCTGGGCTTCATCTCGCTCGGATTTCTGTTCCGAACGTTCGCCCACCCCATTGTCGGCCTGACGACCCTGGCGGTCGTAATGCTCACCTACTTTGGACGCGTCCGTTTCCGCGGGCGTATTCCCGGGGGCCTGGTCGCCGTGGGTTTGGGTGTCCTGCTCGCCTGGATCACGGGACTCGCTCCAACGGGACCACTGCCCGATGGCGGTGGACTGCATCTGCCCGTGCCAGTGATCGGAGATCTGATCGACGCGTTTGGCAGCGGACATTTGCTCGCCTACCTCTCTGTCATCGTGCCGATGGGGTTGTTCAACCTCGTGGGCTCGCTACAGAACATAGAGTCGGCACAAGCCGCGGGCGACAAGTTCCCCGTGGCACCATCGCTGTCGGTCAACGGGATTGGCACGCTTGCCGCCGCCGCGTTCGGTTCGTGCTTTCCCACCACGATCTACATCGGCCATCCCGGCTGGAAAGCCATGGGTGCCCGCGCCGGCTACTCGGTTCTCAACGCCGCCTTCGTGACGCTGGTCTGCGTGACAGGGACGCTGACGTACATCGCGTGGGCTGTCCCGGTCGACGCGGGCATGGCCATCGTTCTGTGGATCGGTCTGGTGATCACCGCCCAGGCCTTCACCGCCTCGCCGGTCAAACACGCGCCCGCGGTGGTCGTCGGTCTCCTACCCGGGGTCGCCGCCTGGGGGGCCCTGATGGCCAAGTCTGGCCTGCGAGCCGCGGGGATGGGTCCGGCCGAAGGACGGCCAATGACCGACGCGCTCATCGCCGAGTTCGCCAAGTCCGACACCTGGATCCACGGTGCATTTGCGCTTGAACAGGGGTTCATCTTCACCTCGATGGTGCTCGCCGCAACGACCGTCGCGATTATCGATCGCCGTTTTCTCGTCGCGGCAACGTGGCTGGGTATCGCCTCGCTGCTGTCGATGACCGGGCTGATGCACGGCTATGCCTTCACCCCCAGCGACACCGTCATCGCGCTGGGTCCCGGCTGGCCGTGGGTCATCGGTTACGCTGGTATGGCGCTGATCATGCTCGCCGCCACCTGGCTCACCGTCCCCGATGACGACGACACCGGCCACGGGTGACGCTCTCGCTCTCGCTCCGGGTGTGATCTGCTCGCGGTGGTAGGATCGCGGCGCATGGACGCGTCCTTGGGGGGAAATATCGTCCAGCGTCTCGCCGCCCGCACCACACGCATCGGGGCAGCGGGGATCGTCGCGTGGGCGAGCTTGTGCCTGTTGATTGTCCCGACCGCGCAGAGCCGGCCAACGATGGCGACGATCGCCTTGGTCCTGGGCGTCCTCGGGCTATGGACGATAGTCCTGGCGGCGCTCATCCCTCATTGCGACTGCGGGCTCCTACCTTCGGCGGCAACGTGCGCCGAGTAAGACGTCCACGGGTGCCGGACTCCCCGCCATTGCCAAGAGCTACGCGGTTGTCCTGTTGATCGCCGCCGCAGTCTTCCTGGTGCTGCGGCCCGCACTCGTCGACGCCCAGCTCCCCGCACACTTCACCCACCGTCCGCCGATCGTCCTTTGCGTGCGAACGGTGCTCGCCTCGGTTGTCGGCTTCGCCCTCGCGGCCGCCTGGATCTGGGGACGACAACGTGCCCCTGATCGCTTGCCGATCTGGCTTTTGGGCGTGCACTACGTCGCCCTTCGAATCGGCGCCCACGCGGCGTTTTTTCGTGTTTTTGAGCAAAACCTCTGGCTGCTGGATCTCGCGGGTCTTGTGCTTGTCGGGGCCAGCGCGCTTGCCCTGTTACCGCGAACGCTGAGCCCGCGCGTCGGTCGAGCTCTCGGGGCCACCGGAGCGCTCCTCGCCACAACGTCGGTCATCGCGCTGCTCGGGTACGGACCGTGGGGCGGCGCAAGGGCGGCGTTACGGGAGCAATACCCGGGCGTCGCCGACATTGCGCGCGGCATGCAGCGCAGTCTCGACCTCGACGGCGATGGATTCGCGTCGTCGTTCGGCGGACTGGACTGCGACGACAGTGACCCCACGGTGTCCCCCGCGGCACCCGAGATCGTGGGCAATGGCATCGATGACAACTGCTACGGCGGAGATCTCAAAGGCCCCGTCGTACTCCCGGTCCAGCCACGTCGCATGAAGGGTCGCGCCCACAGCCTGGTGTTCATCACGATCGACGCCCTGCGGGCCGATCACCTGGACCCCGAGACAATGCCCAACCTCATTGCGACGGCCAGCCGAGGTGCGTGGTTTCGGGAGACCTTCGCGCAGGCCCCTTTCACGGATAACTCGATGCGTTCGCTGATGACCGGCCGCTACCCGATGGACTTCGACGTGGGCTCGCAGTTCTTCGGTCAGGAACCAAGTCTCGCCGAACTCCTGAGCGCTGCGGGGTACGCAACCCACGTGATCAAGGTCAACCCGCTGCTGACCCCGTACGCGTTCATGGGTTTTGGATCCATCGATGATGACCTCGCGACGATGACGCAAGCGCACGACTCCGTGACCTCCGAGTTCATCGCCGACAAAGCCATCGCGGCATTCGATCGTCTCGACGCCGCTGAGGCGCCTTTCTTGCTGTGGGTACACTTCTTCGACCCTCACGCAGACTACGTGCCACATCCTCAAGCGCCGCAGTCTGGCTCAGGCCTCGCCGACCGCTACCGCCGGGAGGTTTGGTTTACCGACCATCACCTCGGACGTTTGCTCGGTCATCTCTCGGAAGCCAGTTTCACCGACCACGGTATCGTCGCTGTAACCTCGGACCACGGCGAGTTATTGGGCGAGCACGGGGTCTCGGGACACGCCAACTGGCTGTACGCCGAAGCGCTGCACGTGCCACTGGTGCTCGAAGGCATCGGGGTCCAGCCCGGTCCCATCGACACGCGCGTGCGACTCATCGACGTGTACCCCACACTGCTCGAACTCACCGCGGGGATCGCAGCAGACAGCGATGGTCAGTCGCTCACCGCCGTGTGGGGAGACCACGACCCGCGGGATCGCGATGTCTTCGCCCGCACCACCTACGGCGGCAATCTCGCCCGCACCGCGATGGTCGGGGACGACAAGCTAATCCAAGACCTCCGCTTCGGGGTCGAGGCGCTCTACGACCTGGCCAGCGACCCAAGAGAGTCGAGCAACCTGATCGACGTGGCGCCGGACCGCGCGGATGCACTGCGGGAGGCGATCGGTGTGCGCTGGGACCAATCGGTCAACGACACCACGCTCGGGCGCAAGCAGGCGCTGCTCCCAAGTCGGCAGGTTGATCCCGCAGTCTGGGCGAAGTTCGAACTCGCGGTGGCCCGACGCGAGTGCAACCTCGGAAAACGGAACGCGTGCGATCGGCTCGCGACGCTGGAGTGAGGCACTGGAGTGGGCCACTGTCGACGCGAGAATTACCTTGCAACCAGCGCTTGTCTCCAGCCCCGAACGTTGCGCGGGGTTCAAGCCGGCCGTAACGTTGCTCAGATGCAACCACCTGGGAACCCAAACGCTCCGTCGCAGCCGCCCGGCTACCCGTATGGACCAGGCGTGGGCATACCGCCGCCGCAAAAATCCGGCAATGGAAAGCTCATCATCATCGTCGTCATCGCCGCCGTCTGTGTCTGCGGGATCCCGGCGTTAGGCATCGTCGCCGCGATCGCCGTCCCCGCTTTCACGAAGTACATGAGGAGGGCGAAAACCTCGGAGGCACGCGTGAAGCTCGCGACGATGTTCGACGCGATCTCGGCGCACTACATGGAGCACGGGCGATGCCCCGAGGGAGAAACGGGCCAAGCAGGGGTCACGCCACCGCTTAGCGTCAACTGTAACGACAGCGAGGCGAGACGGTGCAGTAGCGCGGCCGGCATGTATCCCGCCACCGCCTGGACCGACAACCCAGTGTGGTCGGAAATCGGGTTCAAGATCGACGGCGAGCACTTCTTCCACTACAACCTTCGGTGGACGCAGACGGCCGACAGCTGCCAGTTCACCGCGCAAGCTTTCGGTGACCTCGACGACGACGGCGTGTTTTCGACGTTCGAGCGGGCAGGCGCCGCGGACGTCAACGGGGTCCAGGCGGCCGCGGGATTGAACATCGACCACGAGGTGGAATAGGCCCGCTACAACCGACGCAGGTGTTTTCGAAACCCGGCCTCCGCCGACGTTCCTTTCGCCAGACTCACCGCGCGCTCATACGATGCCTTGGCCTTGTCGCGGCTCCCGAAGCGCAGCAAGCAGTCGCCACGCACCTCGTGAGCCTGTGGATCTTCGGCGTCCAACGCAACGGCCTTGTCCGCGCTCTTGCACGCATCGCCCGCCTCCCCTGCGGCGAGTTGGGCCCGCGCGCGAATCGTCCACGCGCGGCTGTGGTAGCTCAGACGATCGGTGAGCTGGTGGGCAATGGTGGTCGCCACGCGCTCCATCTTGCTGCGTAGCCACATCCGGACGCTGAGATCGGCGGCGTCCAGAAGGACCCACGCTTCGCGTTGCTCGGTGAGCAACTCGACCCAGGCCCGTCGCGAACGCGGTGCCGCGGTCTTCCGCCGCCCCGTCTTGGACTCCAGACGCGCCCATTCGAAGTAGAGCCGTCCCTTGTTCCCCGCCTCCACCGCCGCCAGGCCCCGACGCAGTGCGGTCTCAGCCCCCGCGATGTCTCGCCGCGCGAGCAGGATGCGTACGCGCAGCGAATGCGCCACAACGTCGGTCGGCTGCCGCCCAAGCTGGGCCACGATCACGCGATCGGCCTGCGTCAGCGCATCCTCGTCACCTTGCAGCAGCAGCAACTGCGCGCGCGCCACCGCCAGTACGCCCTCGGGAGCCGACCGATCCTCCGCGCGCTGCAGCAGCGCGTCGATGGTCTCAAGTTGTGGGTCGAGCTCCCGCGTCAGCACACCCGCCAGAGCCAAGGGGATGGCCGCCCCCGCGCCCGGTCGGTCCAGTCCGTGTTCCAAGGCTTCACGCGCCCGCACCAACAGCCCGAGTTCGGCCAGATGCAGGGCCAGCGCCTCGCCGAACTTGGGCAAGCGCGCGTTGGCCTCTGTCGCCCGTTCCAACAGACGAAGCGCCGCGAGCCTTGCCTTGGGACCCTTGGGGTCGCGCAGCATCGCGACGTTGGCGAGCAGCAGCAGCGCATCGGCGGGCACCGGTTCGCGTTCGACCGCACGCTGTAGGACGCGCTCCGCTTCATCCAGATCGGGCTCTTTCTGCAGCAGATGTGCCTCGCCAAGCCCAGTCCACGCCCGTGGCGCGTACGGTTCGAACTCCGCCAGGGCGGTCAGTTTTCCCAACGCGGTCAACGCGTTGCCAAGGCGGACCTCCGTGCGCGCGCGCGCAACCTCGATCTCGACGCGGCCGGGCAGTAACGTCTCGGTACGGGTGATCCACGGTTGAGCCTCGGCCCACCGCCCCTGCTCCACCAACGCCAGCGCCTGCAAGTAGCCCACGCGCGGATTGGTCTGGGGAAGCGCGGCTAGCAAGCGCAACGCCTCCATCACATCGCCTTCCAACAGCACGCCCCAGGCGAGAAACACCTCGCCCTCGCCTTCGGGCAGTCGGGTCTGCTCCACCCACGCCGCGATACGCGTGGCATCACCCGCCTCGAGTGATGCCTCGATCGCGAGTCGCCGGTTGAGGGTGTTCCAGGGCGCAAGCGACTCCCATGCCTCATCGAGCCGACGCAGGGCGTGGTCTCG
>JAESSZ010000609.1 GCA_016763875.1 Nannocystaceae bacterium | reverse complement strand
GCAAGCGAGACAATGCGCTCCACAGGCAGTCGCCCGCTCGCGAACAGCTTCCCGACCGCGATGACGTCTTGGTAGCCGATGTGCCAAACGACCTTTTCGCGACACACCGGGTCGAGCGTGTGGATGTGCAACCCGACGGTACCGGCTGGGTGCACCCCCGAGAACTCCTCGACAGTGACGCGCTTGACGTCGCCAGCGCTAACCTTGGAGCCCGCGGTCTTACAAAGGAAGACCTTGCCCTCGGTCAGCTTGGCGACGACTTCGAGGCCACGCGCAAAGTCGTCCTCTTGGCCGGCCATCACCGCATCCACCGATGGCGCCAAAGGATGCGTGTCGCTCGCCGTCACGAAGATCGAGTGCGCGACCTCGGCACTGGGACTCGGCACGCGCGAGTACGGTCGAGCGCGCAGCGAAGTCCACATCCCAGACTCGACCGGCAAGGCCTGGACCTGCTCGCGACTCAAGCTATCGGCGTCCTCGCCCGTGTAGCTCTCGAACGCCTGCAGCTCGTCCTCGGTCGGCTCGCCAGAGACTTCGCTCTCGGTCAGCTTGATCACGACCGACTGCAACGCTCGTCTCTCGCCGCGATTGATCGCAATGATCTCGCCCGCCGCCGGACTCGTGTAGCGAACGCCTTCAGTTTTGCGATCCTCGAACACAAGTTGGCCACGTTTCACAACGTCGCCAACCTTCACCTCCATGGCGGGTCGCATGCCGAGGTAGTCCGCGGCCACAATCGCCACGGTCGCCACCTTCGGTGCGTCGCCAATTTCCTGTGTCGGGTCACCGGTGATCGGCAGGTCGAGTCCGACCTTGATATGGTGCGCGCCCATGTGAGGCGTGTTTTATGCAGACTCACCGGCTTTTGAAAGCGCCCTCCGGCGACACCGACGCACTGGGACGCGAGTTGGGCGTGGGCACCAGCACGGGCCGCTCGGCTAGGAGCCGCCGCATGTGCGGAAACATCGCCTAGGGCGGCCTGGCGCCCAGCCCCCAGCAACCCCCAAGCGTCGCAGAGTTGCTGGACAATCCGCCGCAACGGCGCGCCGTGCTACACCGCGGCCATGAACCGCCCCTTGCTGAGTGACGACGACCGGACCGAGCGAGTCCAGCGCAAGGTCTCGGAGTTCCACTCCGGGACCGTGCAAGAGGTCAGCAAAGCGGTCGAAAACTCCCCGCTGGTCGTCGTGGGGATGGCCCAAAACCCGATCGTGGCCAAGGCCCGGCGGGCACTGGAGGAGGCAAACTTGGAGTTTACCTACCTTGAGTACGGCAGCTACCTGTCCCAGTGGAAGCCGCGTCTTGCGATCAAGATGTGGAGCGGGTGGCCGACCTTCCCCCAAGTCTTCGCCAACGGCACCCTCGTGGGTGGCAACCACGAGCTACGAAAGATGCTCGAGGACGGCTCGCTACAGTCGATGCTCGACGAAGCTCCCGGCAACTGACGGGCTCGGGGGCCCGTCTTTCATTCAAGTTCTTTGTCGATGAACAACCCCCTTGAGGTTGTCGAAGAACTCTGCGGGCAAACGGTGTAGTCCAGTTTACAATCGTCTTTGAGCTTGGTGAGGACCTCGGCGACCTCGGCGTCACTCTGTTTGGCCAACTCGACGATCCGTGCTGCGTCGGACTTGATGAAGGGTTGTGCGTCGACGCTAAGGACTCCAGTCGCGCCGTCAGGCACCAACCGGGACAGCGACGAGGGCGAAGCGATGGCGGGCAGCAGGCACGATAGTCTCAACCGA
The DNA here is from genome assembly GCA_016763875.1 of Nannocystaceae bacterium. Taxonomy (GTDB): domain Bacteria; phylum Myxococcota_A; class Polyangia; order Nannocystales; family Nannocystaceae; genus JAESSZ01. The sequence goes on along the minus strand of JAESSZ010000609.1, from coordinate 5,954 downwards.
CCTCCGCTCGCCGCAAAGCGCGAGATCGAGCCACGCGGAACAGGCCAGATGGACCATGCACGGGGGTCTGGCCCGCATCTGCGACGAAAAGATGTCTTGAAGTGCTCGCGACGGTGATCCGTCCCGCGCTATAAGCCGTACCGTAGGGACCCCCTTGGGGGACGAATCGCCATGAACAGTAGAGCAACGCTAGGGGTCTTCGCGGCATTGACTTTGTTGAGCGGCTGCGGAGAATCAGACGCGCAGCCCGATGCCGTCGATGAACTCGCGGTGGACTGCGGCGGCAAATGTGACGGGTTGGATTCGATCCGCTCGCTGCTGCGCAACCCCGACGATCTGGACCTCGGCGATCTGCTGGACAACGGCAAAGACTTCGCGCGCAAAGAGCTCAATGAGCTTATTGCCTCTGGCGACATTGGCGGACTTGCGGTCGAGTTTCATACCGCCGAGGACCTCGACGGACTGGTCCGCGACATGGCGGCCGCGTTCGGCGAGCGCGAGCTTACGACCGCCGTCAACGAGTTGCGCCTCTCTCATCTCGCGTCGAGCTCAGACACCGTTTATGCGGAGACCTCGTTTACGCTCGCTGCGAGCGAGTCGGCGGGCTGGAGTCTCGACGTCGACGGGTTGGTCGAAGGCGGCAATGGCAGCGCGGGAGTTGGCTTTGACGTCGGCGGTTCATTGCAAGCGCGCGTCGTTTCGGCGCATGACGCTGAGGTCGAAAGTCCGTTGGCACGGCTGCAGACGCTGCGCGAGTTCGTCCTCCCCACAAGCGTCGCGGACCTCCGCAAGATGCAACCGGGCGAGTCGTTCGCACTACGGGGCGAGGGGCACCTGGGCGCAAACCTGGGCATCGGCGTGCCCTTGGTGATCGCCGAGCCCACGTCCACCGTGACGTACAGTATCGTCCTTTCCGCGGGACTACGGACGCGCCTGGGCGGTGCGCTGGACATCCAACTGGTGCGCCTTGGCGGCTCGGAGGTCATCGTCGATGTCGGAATCGAAAAGATCAAAGAGAAGAGCGCTTGGCTGGGCCTCGAAGACCGATGGGGAGTCCAGGGCCTGCTCGAATCGACATTCGATATCGCGGGGATCGAGGTCGATCTTGGCCGGCTTGTCGACAACGCGCTGCAGCGGCAACTCGACGATCGGCTGCAGCTGATCGACGCCCATGCGGAACGCACGACCGAGTCCTCGCGGATGACGGTCGCGAGGCTTCGCTTCGACCTCGACGCAGACCCCGAGTTTCTCGAGCCCGCGCTGGCGCAAGCACTGCGTGGCGACATCCGGTTGGCGCAGGCCCTCTCGCACCGCGGCGAGCCGGGCATCATCGCCGAACTTGACCTGCTGCGCTCGGGACTGTCGACGACGTCGTCCGCCGGAATCGATGTGCTGGGGATGAGCTTCTTCAAGCACAAGCTCGAGGAAGAAGGCGCTGTCGTCGTGCAGACGCCGGGCGGCGCACGCTCAGTACTTTGGGAGTCGCTTCACCGCGAGTCTGGATGGTTCTTCTCGTCCCACGGGTACACCCGTGTCGGACTGGCCGGGCTGGTCTTCAATCCACGAGATCCGATGGGAGCCTCACCCGGCGAAGCCAATCTCATTATCCAGATCCAAGAAGGCGACTCGTCGATGGAGCGCGACAAGTTCGTCGACCATCTCGATGGGTTGATCCTGGCACTGGCTGGCGCCGATGCGTTGGCTGCAATCGAAGGTCCGGGCAACGAAGTCGAACGCCTCGTGGCAGACACGTGCAAGGGAAGCCGGGCCTTCGACGACTGCCCGATCGACTTTCTCAGCGATCCCCAAGTCACGACGCTCGTCGCGGACGGCACTGCTGCGCTCGCCATGGCCACCGCGTCATTGCCTGGCGAGGTCGGCGACTTCGTACGGTCGGTGGGCGACCTCCGACTGATGACTCAGTCAACTTTCGAAATCCCAGCTTCGCTGACCGGTCCGGGGACCTCGATCGTTGTCGACTACCGACTCGACAATCGAGCGCTCGGGACGTTGATGGGAGACCGCTCCTCGTTGGACTTCAACAAAGCGGTCTCCGCATTCGTACAAGCCGCAGAGATCCGACGCAGAGATAGTGCCGAGGAGATTCGCGCCGACAAGATGACGATCGCCAGCGACGCGTCGGAGCAAATCGACGTACTTGGGCGCATCTTCGAAGAGCACGGCACTCGCTACCGAAGCCTTGTCGAAGCTGAGTCTGCCGTGATTGATACCGTCGGCGACATCGGATCACGCACGCTAGAAATCCGCTACGCGGTCGACGCGGACAATCGCCCTATCTACGAACAAGCCGCGGCCCGCTCGCTCACCGAAGCTCGCAGCGAGACGGCACGCCAGATGTTCGACGCTCTCACCGAGGCCGCAAAGGACCTCGGCCCACACCGTGAGCAAGTGGTCGCGTACGGTCTGTTGGCCTTGATCGCGTCCGACGACCTGGAGGTTGGACTGGACCTCGACATGAAGACTGAAGAGACCGCAGCGCACTGGCGCGGGCAGTACCGCGCCGCGGGTTTCCCAGAGAGCCTCGACCTGTTCGCGCGCGGTAGCAACGTGGCGCCTATCGACGGCGGCCTGTTCGACGTCGAGGGCATCCCAGTGCTCGACTAGGCCGAGCCGCCAGTCTCAGCCGTCGCGGAGTCGGCGTTCGAACACGAATGTGCCGAACGGAACGAGCGAGGCGACGAAGCCGGCGACCGTACGGGTCCAGGACCAGCCCAGGACCCGCGACGCGCTCCATAGTGCTTGCATGAACAGCAAGACCATGACGCCGTGGATCCAGCCGAACCAGCCTTGTCCGCCGTCCAGTACGATCTTCAGCCCGAACTTGAACGGCATGTAAATGCCGAGCAACGCGATGAGCGACGCACCTTCGAGTCGAGCTATCCAGAGAAACCATCGCAGTGTTGCTGGGGCCACCACCGCAGGATCGTAGTCGTAAGCCGCGTGGGCCCGACGGGCGAGACCAAAGCAAACGATCGCGATCGCGCCAGGGATCACGAACGCCGCGACGGTATGTGGCACGCCCGGCGAGCGAACAACCATCGAGCCGACCGAGCATGCGAAGGCACCCACCGCCAACCCGACGTTGACCGCCGAAACCTTGCGCCGTTGGGCGACCGCGGCCGCTTCGTGCAGCGCCAGCAAGCTCGCGAGAAGCGACGTCGCGATCCAAGGTGCGCTAAAAGAGTGGCCGCCGATCTTGCTCAGCCCATGGCCCGCGATCCAAGACAGCGCCAGACCCAACGTCGCCAAGACGTGAACCGACCACAAGCGACGCGCCTGATCACGAGAGACCAAGGCGCCACCGAGCCCCGCACACCACAGCCCGAGTCCGAGAAACTTGAGCAGCCGAAAGGCAAGCCAGCCGGTGAGCATGGACGCGGTCTACACCATCGGGAGGCCGCGGACGAGCCAACCAGACTCACAAGAGCCTTCTAGAACCGCATGCGGAAGCCGCCGGGCTCGAACTCGACTCGAGCACTTCGGCCGCTGCTCTTGGAACGCCGGACGAGGTACGCGGCCCCCAGCGCTATCGAAGTCACCGCTGCGATCCCCGCTACACCGAACAAGATGTCGGTCGTGAGGCGAGGTTGTCTCGGCGCGACGCGTTGTCGTCCAGAGATCCGCGCGTCGTCACAGACTCGCGCTCCGACTGCAGATCCCGGTCAGCACCAACCGCCAAGCCTCCGGTGACCGCAGCAACAACTCCAGCGGCGCCCGCAACGCCAAGCGCAACAAAACTCCCTGTCCGCAGACCGGTATTGGGCGCGGTAGCCAGCTCGTCGACCGTTCGAGATCCGGACACCCGAGTGGTCTGATCGGGCACAAGTGGCGCCGCCGCGACACGAAGCTCCACCGTAATCGCGGTTCGCCCACCACCGACAACGCGGACCTGCTCGGTCGCAACCATATAACCTTCGCGCGAGACGACTAGTTCACGCTCGCCGAGGTCCAGAGTGGTTTCCAGCGGCGTCACTCCCAAGACCTCGCCATCGGCGCTGACGACCGCACCAGACGGACTGGACTCGACGATGACCGTACCCACGCGAAGGTCGAGTTTTTCCAGACGTTCACGAACATGAAGACGCCGCTCATCATCGAGCGTGTCGTCCAACTCGGCCAAATACTTGCGGTACGCCACGGTGGCCTCCGCGTACTCGTGCAGCTCGTAGTGGCAGACCGCAATATTGTACAGAAGGTGGGCGTTGCCGGAAGCCCCGTGCGCGGTCTCGAACTCGAACAACGCGGAGTCGAAGTCCCCGTCGGTGAAGAGGTCGACGCCGCGACGAAAATGGTCTTTCGCCTCGTCAGCTTCCGGCTCACCCGCGGGCGGAGCGCCCACCGACGCATCGGTTCGGTTTGGGTAAGCGAAGGTCGTACAAACCGCCATCGCGATGGCGGGCACTATTGCGCATAGTCGGTTCGATCGCTGCATCGAGATCACGGGTGTCATGGTGGTCGGGTGGGGGGTGGTCACCCACACGCCAAAGATCGGCCAAAGACGTTCAACGCCGTTTTACAGCGCCAATTGGGTCGCGTAGCCTTGGTCCGCGAAAGGTTCATGGACTTGAGGGGTGACAACGGCGGAACGGAAGGCGGCGGCATGCCAGGTCGGGCATCGCGAGACGGCTTGAGTTTCGCGTCGCCAACATCCATTACTCGGCTCGGCAAGTACGACATCATCGCTCGGCTTGGTCAAGGGGGGATGGCAGGTGTCTTCCTCGCGGTGGCCCGTGGCGCGGTCGAAGACGTTCGCAAATTGGTGGTGCTCAAAGTTCTCCACGAGGGGCTTCGACACCAAGACGAGTACATCGAGATGTTCAAACGCGAGGCGAAAATCGCCGTCGACCTCGCGCATCCCAACGTCGTGAACACCTACACGGTTGGGCAAGAGGACGGTCAGTACTGCATCGTCATGGAGTACCTCGACGGCGTTCCGCTCAGCGCGCTGCTCAAGACTGCGTCCGGTTGGTCGCTCGAACAACGCCTGCCGCTGCTTGGCGCTCTGTGTCTCATCCTTAGCGGGCTTCACTACGTCCACGGGGTGCGAGACATCGACGGCAACGAGCTGCAACTCGTCCACCGCGATCTCAAGCCAGCCAACATTCTCATCGGTTTCGATGGCCAGGCAAAACTGCTCGACTTCGGCGTCGCGAAGATGACGGCCCCCGAAGCCGAACAAACACAAGGTCTGAGCATCAAGGGGACGATGCAGTATGTAGCTCCGGAGGGCCTGGACCCGAAGCAGCCGATCGATCGGCGCTACGACGTATTCGCCGCTGGTCTCGTGCTCTGGGAGATCGCGACCGGCCGTCGATTCTGGGCCGACCACGACCACATGCAGATCCTGCGTGGGCTCGGCGACGACCAGATGTCGCGCATCTTAGACGAAGACAAGAGTCTGCCGGCCATGCTCAAGCAGGCGATCCGACGCGCGCTTGCTCCGTCACCGGACGACCGGCAAGCGACAGCGCTCGAACTCAAGCGTGACATCCAGTCCTACCTAGTGTCGGTCGGGTTTAGGATCGACACCGATCAACTTGCGGCTATCGTCACCGACGCCTTCGGGGACATGCAGCTCCAACGGCGCGGCGTCATATCGCGGAACCTACGTGTGCTTCGCGAGAGAAGATCAGCTGCCGCGGGCGCGGAGACGACGGACCAACCCGGCAAGAGTCAGGCAATCGTCCCCCCCGCTCCCAGCTCTTCCATTGACAGCTCCACCGACGTCGCTCTCGCCTCGTCTTCACAAACCGCCCTGGGTGAAGGTCCCGATTCGATGAACGCAACCAAGCCCAACTCGAGCGAGCCGCCACGGCGCGGCTTGATCGCGGCCGCCATTGCGCTGCCGCTGTTTGCGGGGGTGGCGTATGCCGCATTCGGCACCGATACGGACGCCCGGACGGCACCGCGTGCGGTCGCGACCGCCGATGGTG
>JAESSZ010000608.1 GCA_016763875.1 Nannocystaceae bacterium | reverse complement strand
TTCGTCTTTTTCACGGACGCGCGGCCCTCCTCGCGGCTCACACCACCGTGATACGGCGCTTCGAGGGCAGCCTCGCGTGCCTCCTGCGTCATTGTGCTCGCGGACGTCACCACGACACGAGCACCAAGCAGCACCGCCGCGGCGATGGCGATACTCGTGCTTACCGCCTTGACGTAGTGAAACAAGCCAACGCTCACGCCACCGGGCTCGGCGAGGCGGTCATGCAGATCATCGTCAAGATCGTCATGCAGATCGTCGGCGCGGTATTCTGATTCGTACAGCCACTCGTCGTCGCCATACGACTCCTCGACTTCCGGGAGTCGCAGGGCCCACGCCTCGCGCGCGTCGGCCTGAGGGTGAGACACGCGCTCACGAACCGACTGCCACGACCGACGCGCGACCTCCATGTCCGGGCGCTCGTGGTCGCGATACGCGAGCAGCAACGAACGCGCACTACGAGACATGTTCGTGTCAGCCACGTTCCACCTCCAATACGAGTTTTCGCCGCGACACGGCGCCTTCGAACTTCTTGCGCGTGCTTCGCAGGCGCGAGTACACGGTGTTCACCGGGATACGCATGGCCTCGGAGATCTCGGGGGCGGTCAGGCCCTCGACATCTGACAGCACAAACACCATGCGGTGTCCGTCGTCGAGTCGGTCCAAGAAGCGTTGCACAAAACCCGCGGCTTCTGCACGAGAGACCTCTTCGTCGAGCGCGGGTCCGGGCGGTGCTTCAGGGACGGCTTCGAGGCGGCGGCGCAACCTTCGATTGCCGCGGTGAAGATCTGCGGCGACGCGACGAGCGATGCCAAACAGCCAACTGCGGACGGAGGCGTCGCGATCGAGTGCGTCGCGACGTCGATGCACAACGATGAACACATCCTGCGTCGCGTCCTCGAGCGAGGCGTCGGGCACGCCCAGCCGCCGCAACACTCGCCAAACGTAGGCGTGGTGCTTGCCGTAGAGATCGGCGAAGTCACGATCGGTCGCGATGACCGGGCCTAACGCGCCCGAGTCGACCGCACGTGATTCGACCGCACGTGATTCTCTCTCGCGCGATTCGCGCGATGATTCATCGACTGGGCGTCCGGCCACGAGTTCTATTCTAGTCCCCCTTGGGCGGGACCAGGCGAGCGGGACTGCTCCCGACACGTCGCACGCGACACTCACGCTTGACCCATGGCCGACAGACCTCCAATCCGTTGAAGCGGATCGCAGACCGCGCATGACGCGCCGGGTTAGGCGCGAACCTACGGAAACCGCAGTTCGAAACCGGCGAACAGACGGCCAGTGGCCCGCGGGGTTGTATGTGCGAGGCGTCCGCCGATCGCGAACCCCGGCCTCAAAACCGGCACCACCAACTCGGTGCGCGCCACCAGGGCGAAATACGGTCGCGGTGCCCAAGCCAAACCGGTGCTGCCGACGACACCGAGGTAGGCCTCGCGCTCGGTTTGGCGATTGACCGCGAGTTCACCGACCGGCTCACCGCGAAACGCCCCCGCCTCCGCCCCGCCGCACAACGGGAACTCAACCACGCCAAGGGTGGGAGTCCAGCATCCCCGCAGCCCTGCCGCGAGCAACCCAACCCGGGCTCCGACCTCGCTCTGCACCTCGCCAGTGCGGGGCAGCAGCGCCACCCCGTTCACTTCGGCGCGCCATCGCGCGCCGAACACCGCCCCAACAATACTCAGCCCGCCGGACACACCGGGCAGCATCGTCAGGTCGAGACCACCCGTCGCCTGCAGCCCAAATCGAACGAGTGGGGCGCGCGTCAGGGACCGCGGCTCGGGCGCAGGCCTCCGATCCACAACATCGTTGGCCCGGGGTTGGGGCGACTGAGGTTCTGGTGCGGGCTCCACAGGAAACTCCTCGGTCGGTCCCGCAAGGCCGGGCGCGGGCGGCTCAGGCTGTTCCGGCGGCGGCGTCTCGGTCGCCTCGAAGACGGCCGACGGGTCGATGGCTATCGCCGAGATCAGCGCGGTCGCATCGACGAGAACCTCGCAGCGCGCACCGCTCATGGTCTTCGTGGTTTGCCCCGACGGCGTCTCCACTCGCAGATTCAGTCGGTAAGCCGCCGCTTCGGCCATAACCTCAGCGACCACACGGACTTCGGACGCAGCTGCGACCGCGGTGGCGTCGCCCAGCAGGTTAGCGATGCCCTCGCGCACCTTTGACGCGGGCGGGCATTGCGATGGCGCCGTCCACGACAGTTGCACTGCCGCGGCAACTTCGGCCGCGGGCGTCGTTGCATCCCCGATGCTCGGCGGCGGCGGCAGCAGCGGCGGTCCAACCACCAGGCTCAGGACCAGCGCGAGCATCCCCTAGAAACGGAACTCGCCGACGAGTGGAAGGATCTCGAAGCCGAGCAAGAAGCCGCCGCTACGATTGGTCGCACCGCCCGGCTCGTCGGTGTGCACCAAGAACCCGATCGGAATGTTGACGTCAGCGCCAACGCCTAGATTACTGCGCAGGAACACCCGGATGCCGCCGCCCGGTCGCACGTTTAGCGTCCACGACTTCGTGCGTCCCTGCGCGCGTTCGGTGAACCCGCCGCGAATGGCCGGCAGTTTCCAAGACGAAAACCCGAGCGAGCCGCGAACGATAGGCACCAGCCACGGGGTCTTCTGCAGGAAGAACTTATAGGAGTAGCCCGCGTACAAATCGTAGCCAAGCACCGAGCCCTTGCCGCAGCGACCGATGGGGTTGTTCCCCGCGCCGTCTTCCAAACCGCAGTTGTCCATTCGAAAGTTCTTGAAACTCGCGCGGTCAGCGAGGAAAGCGACGCCCACGTGGACCCAATGCGAGCGCCGAATCTGGCGGTCATACTGGAACGCGAAGCGGGCCTTGGGCAGGTAGCCGACGGCCCCGATCTGCAGCGGCGCGTGGACAGAGATCCCGTTGCCAGCAACGACCAGCGGCGGCCAGTTGTATCCGCCGCCACGGCCCGAGCCACTCGCCCCCTTGCTAGTGGACAACGACGCGTTCGCGGAGGCAGGCGCAGCGTTAGCGAGCGTCGGTATCGCCCACATGACCAGCGCCAATGCAGCGGCGGTGAACACTGCACGCAGCGAGCGGTGCGACCCGCGAAACGAGCGCCAGCCTAGGGCGCGGGAAGTGGACTCGATCCGTCGATCCATCGCCGCATGAGACTACCTCGCCGACCCGGTCGTGTCGCGATTGCGGCATGTGGGGGGACCCGCAGCACACCGGAGTGAGCCTTCACCCACCGGTCTCCCGCCCGCCGCGAGCGCCGTGTGGTATTGGCCTGGCATGGCCTCAGACACCCCGTACCTGCTGTCGATCGATCATCTGCTCGACGAGGACGAAAGCCTCGTCTGGAGCAATGCCCGGGAGTTCACGCAACGACGGCTCATGCCCGTCATCGAGAAACACTACGAAGACGGGACCTTTCCCGCCGAACTCATCGCCGAGTTTGGCGAGATGGGTTTCCTCGGGGCGACGCTGACGGGATACGGGTGCGCCGAGATGAACCCGGTCGCGTACGGGTTGACGATGATCGAACTTGAGCGCGCCGACAGCGGCATTCGCTCATTTTGCTCCGTCCAGAGCGCACTAGTGATGTGGCCGATCCACACCTATGGCACCGACGAGCAAAAGGAACGCTGGCTGCCCGGCATGGCCAAAGGCGAGCTCATTGGCTGCTTCGGCCTCACCGAGCCCAACGCGGGCAGCGATCCGGGGAGCATGCGAACGCACGCCAAGCAAGACGGGCCGGGCGGCGACTATGTGATCAGCGGACAGAAATTTTGGATCACCAACAGCCCGATCGCGCACGTGTGCATCGTGTGGGCCAAGACCCTGGATCATGGCAGCGACACCCCGGTGATCCGCGGGTTCCTGGTGCCGCGCGACAGTAAGGGACTGTCGACCCCGATCACCAAGGGCAAGTTGAGCATGCGAGCCTCGGTGACGGGCGAGATCGTGCTCGACGAAGTTCGCGTGCCCGCCAGCGCAATGTTGCCTGGCGTGCAGGGACTCAAGGGGCCCTTGTCTTGCCTAACGCAGGCGCGTTACGGGATTGGATGGGGTGTGTTGGGCGCTGCGATGGACTGCTACGAGCGCGCCCGTCGCTACTGCATGGACCGCGTACAGTTCGACAAGCCTCTGGCGCAGTTCCAGCTCACGCAGCACAAGCTCGTTGAGCAGCACAATGCGATCTGCAAGGGACTGCTGTTGGCGTACCACTTCGGTCGCCTCAAGCAGCACGGCAAACTATCGCCAGTGCAGGTGTCGGTGCTCAAGCGCGACAACGTCGAAATGGCCCGCGACGTGGCCCGGACCGCCCGCTCGATGCTCGGCGGCAACGGGATCATGGGCGAGTTTCACATCATGCGGCACATGGCCAACCTGGAGACCGTGTACACCTACGAGGGCACGCATGAGATCCACACCCTGAGCATTGGCCGCGCGCTGACCGGATTGTCGGCGTTCGCCTGAGTAGCCTGGCGACGGGCTATCGGTGTCCCGGGTGGGGCCCCCTGCCCGGCCTATCGGCGCGCCCCGACACCTGAGCGCCCGCGCAGTTTCGGCGACGCAACCCGCGGCAAGGC
>JAESSZ010000607.1 GCA_016763875.1 Nannocystaceae bacterium | reverse complement strand
CTTCTTTGCCGGAGCTGACTCAAACCTGTCGGCGTTCGAGGGAGTGGCAGTGTGTACGCGAGATCTGTTTCGCTTGCACCGGGACCTCGGGCAACTCGGGCAAGAACAGGCGCGGTCTCACCTGCTGCGTGCGCAAGGGCGCTTCTCGTACGCGCCCGCGCGCTGATCCCCCATCGAACGGCAGGGACATCATCGCTATCCTTGAAGAATCGGAGTGGAAGGCGTTCACATTCGGCCCGGGGGTTGCGGTCCGGAAGGGCGACATCATCGAAATACCAGGAAGCGCAGTCCTGCTCGTGGAAGAGGTGCACACCCCACGCCCAACGCGACGAGTTCGTGGGCAAGGTCAGGCTAGGCACGACGAAGCCGGCCGCTCGCGCCAGGGACTCGCGCTCGAACGACTCAAGCGACGACAGTGGCGGACGCGCGCCCAGCCGGACGAGAGACGGCAGGTAGTGAGTGATCAAGCCGACGGGCCGCGCGGCGGCCCAGGTGGGAAACTGCGGCAAGAACAGACTATCCGCCCAGCAGAACCCCGCGCTTGGATCGAACGTTGGCCAGGCTTGGACCGACTCGCCCCGCTGCCGTAGGGCGGCCGCGGACTGATGGCGGAGGCGCGCCGACGACACCCCGCGATGGATCAGCGGATCAGCTGCTGACCCGAGTCGTCCCAGGCGTTCGTCGTTTGAGGCTACCGATTGTGTTCATGGACATCGCCGACCGGCAGGCCGGAGCCCCAACAGTTCGACGTGGACGGGGACGCGATCCCACCGGACATGCCGAGCTTCTCGGGTTACGATCAGCGGTGGTTTGTGGAGTCATGGAGGTGGCGCCTGGGCTACGGTGATGATCGTCGTGCCTGGTGCGCTGACGTCGGAATCGATCGGGACGCGCCTACGCGCCATCGGGCTGCGGAATCGTCGCCGACGGCCGGTACAATCCCGCGATTCCGAGAACGAGCCCGGCTGCACCCAGGGCGACGCGGTCCGTCGCTTCCGGAGCGAGGACCCCACCGATGCCCATGAGCACGCTAGCAGCACCAAAGAAGACCAACCCAGTTCCACGATGACGCGCGCCGATGCTCAGAACGGCAGTGACGACCAGCAGAACCGCACCATCACCAACCTGGCCCCGCAGGCCCGCTATGGCGCCAAGCAACCCTGTGAGTCCGATAGCCAGACGGTGCGCCGCGGGCTCGGCGTCCCGGTCAGTGGCAAGACGCAGGGCGACGAGGCAGAGCAGCCCGATGGCGAACAGGATGCCCTCGGTGGTCAGCAGAACGTTGCCGATCATGAACATGAGGAGGTGGCCCGTGACGGAAATAGCCATAGCGAGGGAGAGCGACGCTAGGGTTGCTTGCACGAGCAAAGGGCTGCGCAAGGCCGCCGCTCGACCGGAGCACTTCCACTGGCTGCACGCTGCGGCAAGCGGCAGCGCGAGCGCAGCCAGCCCACACATCAGCAACAGGCCGTTTTCGCTGCGCACCAACGCGGGCATGGCGGACCATGTTGCTACTGCTGAGGCGCAGCACAGCGCCCACATGGGCCACACGCGCGGCGATTCCTTCCACGCCTGTGCCGCAGCGATTGTCGCCACTGCACGCTCCGCAGCTCTGGCGTGGAACAACAGCACCAACGCCAGCGGAATGAACGCAATGAAGCCCTCTTGGCCCGCGCTCATGAGACCGACGAAGCTGAGCAGCATGGCCGCCGCCGTTGCGCGTATCACCGCATGCACCTCGCAAGGTTGAACGTGTGGTTGGTTGGCATGGAGACGTTGACACGCAAAACGGCCGACGATGCCCGCGGCTGCTCATTCAAGAGTCACAGTGACGGATGCGTCGCTGTTGGCGGCGTGTTCGATCCGCATCCAGTAGCGGCCCTTGTCATAAGCCGCGATGACACCAGCGCCGTCGTTGTGGTTGACCCATGCGGAGCGCGAGCCCTGGGGTACGTATGACTCGCGACAGTCGGCGTTGCATTCGAAGACGGTGACGTTCGCCGTTTCGTCGGTGCTGGCGATGGTGGTCCGAAAGCTTGTTAGCTCAGCGACTTCGAATGCGCGAAGCGTCCAGATGACATCGCCACGTGGCCCGATGACGTCTTGGTCCGCGCACGACAGGGAAACCTCTTGGACCCAACGACCGTCGTTGTCCCAGGGGATGATGGGGAGGTCGGAGCACTCGTAGTCGTAGAAGCGCCAGCGGTCGACGGAGCACGAGGCGTACATCTCGAAGTCCTGTTCGAGGGTCGACAGCTCGACGTCGAGCGTGTCGCTCACGCCGACGGCGAAGGCATCGCGCCCGGTGGTTTTGTGGAGAGCGTCGTGAAGCTCGAAGTAGGCATCCAACCCGTACCGGTCGATGAGCATTCGAGAGAAGCGACCCGCGGTGCGGTACGCGGAGCCTGGAATTCGCTCTCGGCCGAACAGATCACCGAGATCGCTGACGCGATCGGTGGACTGAGAAAAACCGAATACTTCGGCGGCTCCTTCTCTTAGGAGACTGGGAGCGAAGGCGCGATTCAACTCGGTATGCACGATCTCGTGCGTCGTCGGGATAAGCGTCGAGTAGATGATGTTGGCACTCGCATGTGCGCACCCCCCGAAGGTGGAAGGGCATAGGTTGTCGCTGAAGTCATCCGCATCGAGCCAGTAGAAGGTATGCGGCTGCTGGCCGGAGTATTCACCCACTCGTTCTCGGAACGAAGAAAGCCAGTGCTCCGTGTACTCGTAGGTGCCGCTACAGGCCACCAAACCGGCGCTGGCCCACACTTCAAAGTTTTCACTCTCGTACTGGAGCGTCCCAAAATGCGGGAGTTCATCGGCAGCGCAGCCGACCCCGAATATCAAACCGAACGCGTAGGTCAGAGCGCGGCGCCATCTTAACTTCGGGGTCGAGCGTTGCATCGTGGAGGGCTTGCTAGCGGACGAGGATTCGAATCTGCGACTTCGACCGCCCGCGGCGATAGGTCAGGCTGAAGCCCTTGGTCATCTTCTTGCCGAGGAAAAGGCTGACGGCGGTGTTGGCTGATGGTATCAGCGTCCGCCATGTCCTTGCCGTCGAGCGCGAGGATTGTATCGCCCGGTCGGAGCCCGAGCTGCGCCAGCAGCCCGTCCGAGACCATGCGACGGATCGAATAGTTGTTCGCAGTCGTGTTGACCTGGTCGGCACGCAGGACTTTGCAGGCATGCCGGTCAGTCACCGTCACCGCTCTGCGTAGGTCCATGAGACGACCTCCGACCCGCGTTGGCGCAGATCGTGCGTTGCCTG
>JAESSZ010000606.1 GCA_016763875.1 Nannocystaceae bacterium | reverse complement strand
GGCGGTAGCTTCGCCTTCGCTCCGCCAATCGCAGGGATCGAGCCTGGGCACTTCGAGGGTGAGGTGTCGCTACAGAACATCCACGATTCGGGCGACGTGACCGTGAGCTCGACCCTGCCGGTCAGCTACGACATGACCGAGCCAATCCTGTACAGCGTGTCGAGTACCGAAGCGAGCCTCGGTAAGTACGTCGACATCTCAGGGGCGGGCTTTGTCGGTGGTGGAGAGGGCGACACGCTGCTGTTGTTTATTGGCACGTTCACGCCCGATCGAACTGGCATTGCGGTCGACGTCGACTTGGTCCTCACGTTGGAGTTTGTCGACGGCAACAACGTCAGGTACGTCGTGTCCGAGAGCGATTCCATCGGCATGTTGCTGGACGTGCGCAGTGAAACGGGCCTGTTCCAGGGGGTCGTCACGCCCACGATCGCGTGGCAGGACCAGGAAGTCTCGGGCGACACTGTGCCGTTTGCGTTCGCGCTTCAGGCGGTCAAGCAGGTGGTGTTCCTCGACTTCCTGCCGTCGTACACGGAGAGTCTCCGACACTTTGGGATGCGCGCCGTTGACCAGATGCTGCGCGAACGCATCTTCGCAGTCCTGCAGCGCGACTTCGCGACGGTCAACGTAGAGATGCGCGACGAACGACCGGAGGATTATTTCCTGTTCGCGACGGTGGAGGTCGGGGGCCCGGACCTCAACGGCCTCGGCCTGCTGGGCTACGACAATACGCACGGCAAAGACACCGGCAACGAGCGCCTCTACGACCGCATCGGGGGCGTCAACGCGCTCACGCAGCAAGACGGCTACCCAGGATTTGGCGGGATCTTCATCGGGTCGCTGCTCGGCTACTCCGCCGATCCGGCCGGCTTTACCGCGTCTATCGAACCCAACGAGGACTTCGATGCGATCTTCGACCCGTTCCGCGCTGAGCGAGGCGGCGCGGCTGTGCTCGGGGCTGACCTCGCAGACCGCATCCCTTCGCTCACCAACGGTAGCGGCTGCCCGGTCGCGGGTGATCGGCGATTACAGATCGCATGCGCGGTGTGGGCCCTTGGCAATATGATCGGATCAACCGTGTCGCACGAGATCGGGCACTCCCTTGGCCTCGCGGATCCGTTCGGGCCCGACTTCCACAATCAAGGTGACGCCGATGACCGCCTGATGGACTCGGACCGACCGTTCGAAGAGCGGGCCGAGCTCCGCGGCAAGGGACCATCGGTGTTCTGCGTGGACGAGTACGACTACCTCCGCGCAATCTTGCCGACAGCCGACGACTACGATCCAAACCCACGCCCAGCGTGCTTCTGAGTCGCCAGACAGTATTGCCCGAACGGACTAATGCGCCGTCCGGGTCGCGTTTGGTCGACGAGTTGCCGTGTTATGAGAATCGTCGCCGGTGGCGAAAGCTGCACGCTTTCCACCAGGACTCCGTATGCGAATTCTAAAGCAGGAACTGTATTTCCCGCTCATCATCAGCATCCACTTTGTGATGTGGGCGATCGATCTGGCGATGTACGAAGGGGCGTACGTCGAGGTTCGTGCCGATACGTTCTTCGGTGAGTACGCCAACTACGAGGGTATTCACCCGCTACGAATCGTCGGCGAGGTGTTCTCATCGTGGGTCGTCACCGTGTTCGCGTTCAACTTCCTCATGGCGACGCGGGCGCGATGGGTGGAACGAGTTTTTGGCGGTCTGGACAAGATGTATCTCATCCATCGTCGTTCGGGCGTGATCGCCGTCGTGCTGCTGCTTGCACACTTCATCACCGTCCCTCGTGACCTCACCGCGTTCACGATCGGAAAGCCCCTCGGATTCTACGCGTTCCTCTTGATAATCGTCGGGGTCATTCTCGCGGCCGCGCCACCGCTCAAAGCCAAGATTCGCTACAACTCGTGGCTGAAGGTGCACCGGTTCATGGGGCCGCTGTACGTCATGGGCGTGGTCCATGCATTGATGGTCAACAACCTCATCAAGGAGTTGCCGCTAACCCGGATGTACGTGTTTGGCATGGCGGCACTGGGCATCGGTTCTTGGGCCTACCGGACCTTCCTGTACGGACGGCTTCACCCGGAACTTCCGTACACACTCGTGTCGGCCAAGCGCCTCGACGACCGAACCGTCGAGCTCCGCATGAAGGCGCAGGGAGAGTCCCTTGCTTCAAGGCGGGGCAGTTTGCGTTCTTCCGGTTCCCGAAACTCAACCGGGGCGAGCAGCACCCGTTCACCATCGTGAGCCAGCCCGGGGATGCAGAGCTGCGCATCGCCATCCGAGCGCTCGGTGACGATACGGCCGATGTTCAGAACTCGGTGAGCACCGGGGACGCCGTGATGGTCGAAGGACCGTTCGGCCACTTCACTCTCGACACAACGCCTGGCAAACGACAGATCTGGTTGGCGGGTGGTATCGGGATTACGCCGTTCCTCGCGTTGTCACGCGCGCTCGATGACCGTGAGGTCCGCTTGGTGTGGTGCGTTCCCGATGCACCCGCGGCGATCTTCGAAGAAGAGCTTCGTGAGGCCGCCAAGCGCCACGAGAACCTGAACTTTGAGGTCTGGTCGTCGGCGGACCGCGGTAGGATCTCGATCGACAAACTCGAAATCTCCGAACCGACTGACTGTACATACCTCGTGTGTGGCCCGACCGGACTAAAGCAAGCACTGACACAGCAGCTGCTGGCCCGCGGCGTCCGCCGATCGGCGATCTAGGACGAAGAGTTCACCTTTCGGTAGGCAGGCTGCGCGAGCGACGGGCCGCCCAACGCCCGCCGCTCAAGGCTGACGACGCGTCTCCGCGTTGCTCGGCGCCTTGAGCACGAGCACGAGCACAGGCACGGGCTGGCCGATCGGCAGGCCTACCTCGCCACACAAAAGTGACCCTGATTGCAAATCAGTCGCCGCGCATCATCGTTTTCGCGCGTCCGCCCGCCGAGCCAACTTGCTCGCGAACAGCATGTTCTTGGTGCGCTTGTTCACCGTCCACGTGTCAGCGCGGCGGTCGAAGAAGTCGTGGATCAATGCCCGGTGCATGGGTGTGTCCGCAATGAGCAGCTCGCCGCCCGCTCGGGTCAACCGCGCCGCGGACTGCAGGCAGGTGCGACGCTCATCGTCGCCCGGCAGCAGGTGCAGCATGCGATCCATCAGCACGACATCGAACTTCCGGCGGGACTTGAACGCCAATACGTCCGCGACGACGCCCTGGACGGCGAGTCCCTCCTGTTCGGCGTCCTCCAACAAGTGCGCGATGCCGACCGCCGAAAGATCTACACCCAACACCTGGTGCCCGTGGCGGGCCGCGAGCAACGCGTCGCGCCCCTGCCCGCAGCCCAAGTCGAGCACATCAGCTCTCCGCTTGGCGTATCCCTCGAAGAACGCGACAAACTCAGGAAACGGCCGCCCGCAGACTCCGCGCCCTTCTTCGTAACACTTGTCGTAGTCGACCAATGAGCCCATCTCCGCTGGGATAGCCCAGGTCTGGCCGGTGTCTATGTGTTTCTGCCGCGACACGCGGCGGTCCCCCTAAACCCACGCGCGCCAAGACTTGCATCGCGCCTGGTGCCGTTGACTAGGCAGTTGCGTGCGGCCCGCAAGACAAACTTGGCACCTTGACTGCGACGTGCCCATCGTGTCCCGTGCCTCTGTGGCGCCCAAGTCCAACGACCGCCGGTCCCCCCAGGGTCGAGCGAAGCTGACAAACTGGAACGACCTTCGTCATTTTCTCTCGGTAGCCAGAGCCGGGACATTGGCTCAGGCCGCGCGCAGTCTCGAAGTCGAGGTGTCGACGGTGCATCGGCGACTCGCCGCCCTGGAGAGCGGCTGGGGACTGGCGCTGTTTGAGCGGACACCCGCGGGGCACGAGTTGACGCCGCACGGCCAGGTTCTTTTTCAGCGCGCGGAGGAAGTCGACCGGGCTGTGCTCGCCCTTCAAAGCGAGCTTAGTGATGTCGACAAGCGACGCGTCATTCGACTCACCACCACGGACGACATCGTCGAGTTCCTGAGCCCGAAGATCGCTCAGTTCTGCGCCGACAACCGTGAAGTCCAGGTCCGACTTCACACCGCCGAGGAAGCGCTAAACCTCGTGCAACGGGAGGCTGACGTCGCGATCCGGTTCATCCGAGGCTCGCACCAGGAGCTGGTGGTCAAGCCTATCTGCACCATGGCTTTTGGCCTGTACTGCTCGGCGTTCTACCTTGAGAACCATGGCCCGCTCACCGGCCCGGCCGATTTCCCGGTCCATGGGTTCATCGTGGCGGAGGGGGCCCTGGGCGATACGCCGATCATGAAGTGGCTCAGCGAGCGCGTTTCCGCGGCTCAGATCTGGTCGGTCTGCAACACGGTTTCTACGATGACCGCCGCCGCCAGCGGTGGGCTCGGTGTGGCGCCCTTACCCTGTTTTGTCGGTGACACGCGTCCTGATCTCGTGCGGGTATTGGGTCCGATCGCGGGAACCGAGGTGAAACCGTTGATCGCGTATCACGTCGCGCTTCGGAAATCCGAGCGTGTGCAAGACTTCGTCACATACCTCAAGCGAGTGTTCGCGGAGCATGAGGATCTCTTTGCGGGCAGGACCGCATGACTCTCTAAGCCTGGCATCGAGCCATCCGGGGCCACTGGCCGGTGGGCCGCCAGTGTTTTCTCGCGTCAACGCGCGTGGAGAAAGATCGGGATGATCACGTCTTCCTCATCGTCGAGATGCCGATTGATCAGGTGCTCCAGAGCCCGGGCACGGTCGTAGGCCAGCGCCACCAGGCCGCGTTGCTCGCCTTGTGCCTGCACACGGTCCAATGCATCGCCCGTCTCGTCCAGTGCTGCACCGAGGATCCGATGGTCGTTGTCGAGAAGGTCCAGCGCCGAGCCCAGCTTGGGAAAGGCTTGTCTGAACGCAGGAAAATAGCTCGCGTCCTCGATGGCGTGATGGTGATGCGCAGCCTGCAGCAGCTGCCGTCCGGTTCGCACTGCATCATCGAGCTCCGCGTTCGGATGACCTGGTTGAAAGTTGCCGAGGCAGGACTCCAGCCCAGCACGTAGCGCGAGGGATCCACGACGAAGCAACGCGTGGTACTCGAGAAAAAAGCTCGCCTTGCCGCCGTAGCCCGGCTGCGACGCCCACGAGTCGCGGGGACAATGCAGCAACGAGGATCGCATGTCCTGCGACAGCGAGGTGCGTGTAGCCAAATGGGGGTCGTGCTTTGGGTCGTCCATCAGTGGCGCCTGGCGTTGGGGGTCGCGTTCGATGCTCACCCGCAGGTCCGAGTGAGCTGGAGGCCAGAGCCTCGCCTGTGGTGGGCATCGAAGACTGCCTCAAGCTAGGTTCGCTGCCCGGTCTCGGCCACCCTCCGTTTCTCGAATGCCGGGTTGCAGTTTCGCAAGCTCCGACCCCACCCCGGGTCCCGCCGCTCTCGGACGACGTCGGCGACTAGGGTGACCAGCGTTCGCCGGTCTCGCAGCTGAGGTGGTGCGCACGAACCGACCCTGGCGCCACATCGATAACGCCGAACGTGATCGGTAGCTGGAATCGCCGTGGTCCGATTGAACCGGGGTTGAACATATCGAGACCTCGGTCGAGACCGATGAAGGGCACATGCGAATGGCCGCAGACGACGAAGCTGGCGCCGTACTGCGATGCCAGGGCGACGGCATCACGCCGCAGTTTGGGGCCGTAAACCGCGATGTGCATCAGCAGAAATGTGAGGATCGACTGTCCTTCGTGGTGGACCTCGATATCGATCGAGTCCGCGAGCCCGACCCCACGACCACCGATATTCCCCCTCACCACATGCAGCGGTGCGATGTCTTCGAATGCCGACAGGATCTCGAGGTTGCCGACATCACCTGCATGCAGGATCACGTCGGGGTGCTGCTTTGCAACCAACTCCGCGCTCTTGGGGTGCGGCTGACTGTGCGTGTCGGCAATGACGACGACACGCAGCGGACGTGACGCGGGCACTTCGATGCGCTCAGACCGGTGGATACTCCGCGGCGCCGGGCGGGTCATTTTTATGCGGGCCATCTCACGATTCTCCGATCACGGAGGCGGACTCTACAGCACCGGTTGATCCGCGACAGACCTTGCCACGCGCCCCAGCCGACGTGGTCGGTTGACGGCCGAGGCGAACCGAATCGGTAGTCGAGTTGCGAAAGCGACCCGAAACGGAGGACGATGGTGCCCGAACCAACGGGTCGCGACAGTTCCCATGCGACTCGCTTGGAGATCGCAATATTCGGCCTATGAACGGCCACAAGCGGGTTTGTGGTTCGGAACGACGTACCGGTTCGCGGAACGTTGTTGCTCGGTTTCGAAACGCGCGACCCGGTTCGGCAGCGGTCTCCCGTGGCCAGCCGCGTGGGCCCGAAAAGGGGTTGCTAGTCGATCCGCGGGGATTACGAGATCGAGAGCGGCAACGATGGAGCGTCAACCCACCTACCGAGGTTCTTTGTGCAAGGGCGTGCTGGAGACGATCCGCAAAGAGTCGGCCGTGGCCGCAAAGGTCCTTGACCGCGCTCCCGGATACGCGATCGAGGCCATTGATGAGTGCCACGGATTGTCGTGGGTCCGCGCCGAGTTTCTCGACACGCTCAACAGCGCGTACATCGACGTCGTTGGGCACAAGGCGTTCGTCGCATTTTGGCGCCGCTACCCCGCGACAGCGGTCGGCGTCCCGTTGCTTGGGCCGCTGTTCCGAGGCGCGCTGCGGATCTTCGCAACTGAACCTTCCGGCCTGTTTACCTGGGTCGGCCGGGCGTGGCACGTCACAACCCGCGACTATGGTTTTTTCGAATGCGAACGGTCGCCGAACGCGGCCGTGCTGACCATGCGCGAACTCCCGACATCCTGCCCCTTGGACCAGGTTTGCTCGGCGACTCAAGGGTCGCTCTTGGGGCTGCTGGATCTCGCCGGGTGCGACGGCGACGTCGAGGTCAACGATAGCCGGCTACAGCGCCACGGGGTGGTGATGTTCCGTGCGACGTGGCGAGCGGCGGCCGCCGAGGCCAATAGCAGCACCGGGTGAGTCGGGCTGGCCGCCCATCGGGCGAGGCCGTCGCTCAGACCGGTTCGAGTTCAGCACGGAGTCGCTGCAAGAGGCCCGCGCGGTTCTTCTTTGCCGCGCGG
>JAESSZ010000605.1 GCA_016763875.1 Nannocystaceae bacterium | reverse complement strand
GGCGCGCGATGATGACGAGATCGTCATCGAGGCGGATCGAACCGGCGAGGCGGCGGTGGGATGGGTCGTGTGGGTCCAATCTCGGCACTATCTGGAGACCGAGAACTACGATTCGATGCTTGTTGCGACGAACGCGATCTTCGTCGACCGTTCGACAATGAAGGCTGCGTTCATCGCGGGCAATACACCCACGGACTTCGAAGTGAACGGTTGTCCCGACCACGACTGGCCGGCTGCCGCATGGGTCACGATGCCGGTGGCGCTGTTTGTCCAGGCTGTTGTCTGGGCGGTCTGCTGGATCTTGCACCAGGTCGTCATCGAGGCGATGGGATTCATGTTGCTGAACTTGGTGGCGATCGGCTGTATCGCGCTCGTTGCGTCGCGACCCGTGGCGCTCTTGGTCGGGTGGAGCAGGTTCACCAACGTCCACCGCGCCATCCCACTGACCGTCGTCCTGTTGGGCACCGTAATCGGAGAACTTGCCGTCTCGGTGTACTTCATCGGCGAGCAATTCCCGGGGCTGGACCTGGCCGCTGCCGCGGGCTTGTTGCCGTCGTTCTACGCCGAGCAATCGCTCACCTATCTTCTGATGAAGTTGCTCGCGGTGGTTATTCTAGGGACGATCGCCAAAGGCATGAGCAGTGGGCACAAGGAAAGAACCCGGCTCTGGCAGGGGTATGCTCTTAGCTCTCTCAAGTAAGGGTAGAAACCTTCGCTCGCGCACGAAGGTCCTCTCGACGTCATCACGCTTACCGAGCGCCTCATAGTCCGAGGCGAGGACTAGGTCGCCAATCCGCCTGCGATCAGGCACAAGATAAACGCTGCGAGCAAACGCGGAGGTGCGCGACGCTTGCGGTCCGGGGAGTCCATCAAAGATCAAGACAGTGGACCGAGGACCCAGCTCAGCGATCTCGAGCCCACAGCCTCACCCGAGGACGGAGCGCACGCAGGCAGCGAGCTCGGGGATCCGCAGGGGTTTGGACAGCGTTGCACGGACGCTCGACGCGGCATCGCCGTCGATTTCCCCACCTGACATCAGCACAACTGGAAGATTGGGGCGAAGCACCGCAATGGCGGCGGCCAGCTCGACCCCAGACATCTCGGGCATCGTCTGGTCGGTGACGACGATGTCGAAGTCTGTGTCCTCTAACAAAGCCAGAGCCCCGTGTGGTCGCGCTTCACATGTCACTTCATAGCCGAGGAGCGACAATCCGATGGCCAGTGAGCGAAGAACCCCCGGCTCGTCGTCGACCAGCAGTACATGCTCCGTCCCGCCCAACCCCTCGCTGCTGGGCTGGACTTCCCCTTGGCCGGCCTCCGCTTCCACCTGTGGCAGCAGGACGATGAACCGTGTCCCCTTGCCCACCGTACTCTCGAAGCGGATCGATCCACCGAGATGCTCGACGAGGCTCCGGATCACCGACAAGCCGAGGCCAGTGCCTTTGCCGAGAGGCTTGGTCGTGAAAAAGGGATCGAAGACCCTCTGTGCCACGTCGCGCGGGATCCCTTCACCGGTATCCGAGACTTCCAGACGAAACCATCCGTCCTCCGCTGCCGCCACGACGCGAAGCTGTCCCCCCGATGGCATGGCCTGTATGGCATTCACACAGAGGTTCGACACGACCTGGAAGAGGTCCGTGGGTGCTGCCCGCACTGCCCCACAGTCTTCGGCGACCTGAACGTCGTGTGATATCGACGGTTGGGCTGTGGCTCGGATGAAACCGGCAGCCTCGATGACGTACACCGCGGGATCGATCACCTCACGCTGCGCGCCATCCGACGGACGCGCGAACATCAACACCTGCCGTACCAGGGCCCTTGCCCGCAACGCCGCCTTCGAGATCTCTCGAAGGTCCTCAATCTCCTCCAGCTCGGCTGGCAAGCTGACCACCGCAGCCTCGGAGAGCATGAGGATGGGCGTCAGGACGTTGTTGAGGTCGTGGGCGATCCCCCCGGAGAACAGTGCGAGGGCCTCGAGCCGCTGCGCTTCCTGCAAGGTCGCTTGTTGGCGGCGCTCCTCGGTGACGTCGCGCCCGATCGACTGGTAGCTCGTGACCACGCCGTCTTCGTCGAAGAAGGCTCGCGCAGTCCAATCCACCGCCAACCACGGGCCATCTCGCGCAAGAACGTGATGACTGTAGTGGACAACCGGTGACTCGGGCGTGCAGCGGCGCACTGCGTCGACGAAGATGTGGCGCTCTTCAGCCGGCACCATGTCGTAGACCGTGAGGTTCGGGAAGTCTGCGAGGTCGATGCCGGGGGCAATCGCAGCCGCGGAGTTGACTTCGATGATCTTCCCATTCGGTGCCGTGCGCACGACGAAGTCGCTAAAGTCCTCGACCATCGAACGGTAGCGCGCTTCACTCTTCCGCAGCGCCAGCTCGCGAGCCCGCCATCGTGTGGCAGCGACGCTGTTGGCCGCGAGTTGGGCGATCGAAGCTGCGAAAGCCGTCTCCTCCTCGGCCCAAGGCCGCACGCGAGTGTCCTCGTGGCGGACGACACCGAGCGCAGCCGCCCCGACGAAGATCGGCGCATCGAGCATCGCCTTGATTCCTGCACCCGAGAGGTGCTCGGCCAGCTCTGCCACTCGAGAGTCGACTCGGACGTCGGCAACCGCAAGCGCTTGCACGTCCACACACGCGGCAAAGTACGTTGGAACTTGCTCCGCCACGAGACGCTGCCCTGACGAGTGACGGTTTGCTTCGCGGTCGTATTGAGTGGCGCATTCAAGGACGGTCCGTGCCTCGTCGAACAGCCAGACCGACGCTCGCGCGACGCACAGGAACTCGGCGGCTGCCCGTGAGAGCGCCTCAAGATCTTGTTCGAGCGTGCGACCGGGCTCCCGAAGGAGAACGGCCAACTCACGCAGCACCTCGTTGTGCCTTCGTGGTCGCTTGTCTGCCGCACGCTCCGCCATCGACACCAGACGGTATCACTCGATCAGGCGACAAACGCAGATGTGCTCCGGGAGGCTGCCGCGTCTGACGGCTCCGTGGCCGGAAACGGTCCTCTGCACGGCGCAACGCTCTCTTGGCCGCCGCGAAATGTGCCGCGGGAGGTCACGCCGAGCCCTTGAAAGGGCCCGGTGCGCTCGTCTGGTGACACAACACAACACAACACAACACCGCAGCGGACGGAGAGAGACATTAGGGGACCGAAGGCCGCTCGCACGTCAGGTTAATGCGAACACACGCACGAGTGCTCGTGCTCAATCGGGCGCGCGACAGATTGCGTCGTAGTGGCACCTATCCAAGCTCGGGAGGCGAAGGGACACACAAAAGCATCCCGAACAGGAACGAGAAATCATGTCAAAGAGACCGAGCAAACTGCGACCGATCCGTGATCCCGCGACCGGGGTCGGACGTCCTGGAGGGTAGTGGCCCTCGAAGTCGGAACCCGCGCACGTAGCAACATCCGCGACTCCGCTTCCGAGTGGGTCGCTGATGCGTACCGTCGCTACTTCCGGTACACACGGGCGCTTGCGTACCGACTCGGTGTTCCCGCCGACGACGTCGACGATGTGGTGCAAGAGATCTTCTTGGTGCTGCATCGTCGCCGCGACGAGTTCCGTCATCCGCGGTGACCGGCGCGGCGCTCGCTGTGGCCCTGTTCTTCGCCATGTTTAGTCCTGCCGTTTCGCCCCGCCGCGGTGTGCCTTGGCTCGAGCGGGTGGCTACGGCCACGCTCGCGCTGCTTGTCGTGGGGGGACTAGTCGGGGGACTAGGCTGGCTTTTTCTAAAGCTGGGCCTGTGGTCGACACGGTCGTCGGGCCCTGCTGACTACATTCTGCGAGGGATGGACACCATGCAAGCCCTCGCGCTGGAGAGCCTCGCAGTCGGCGCGGTGCTCGGTGCGCTTGCAGGGCTCGCAACCTGGCTGCAGAGCGTCTTTCAGACCGCGCCTGACGTGGAGCGGACTGGGGCCGCCGCGATGTGATGGGG
>JAESSZ010000063.1 GCA_016763875.1 Nannocystaceae bacterium | reverse complement strand
CAATACCAACGTGCGCCAAGCCTGGCGCGTGGCCGGTGAGATCCCGGTTGCTGCCGTCATCGCCAGGCTCGTTGAGCGTGATGTAGTGGGTGTCGTCGCCGAAGTGCACCCACCGTCGTGGGCGCCCGGACCACTCGCTGTCGCCTTGCCCGCGAACTCGCCAGTCCGGCAGCGCAGCGCGTAGGAAACGGAGCGTAGGGGCTATCTCTTTGGCCACCAGGTTGATGTGTTCGAGTCGGCTCATCGGTTCGAACCCAACGTAGTATGTTTCCCCAAGTACGACAGTGGTGATCTTACTCAACATACTGTGGAGAAAAAGTCACCAATGTCCATGAGCCTGGATCCAGGCGCGGTGTTGGTGGCGGTCGTCGAGGCGGGCAGTTTCTCTGGCGCCGCGCAGCGCTTGGGGATCACCAAGTCCGCCGTGTCCAAGCGCATCGCGTTGTTGGAGGCGACGCTTGGCGTGCGTCTGCTGCAGCGGACCACGCGGTCCCTGTCGTTGACCGAAGCAGGCGAGCGTTTCTATGCGCATGCGAGTGTTGCGGTCGAAGCGATGGACCAGGCTGAGCGCGCCGCCACCGAGTTGCAGGAGCAACCTCGCGGGCGGTTGCGGGTCGTGGCGTTGATGGCGTTTGCCCGACTGCACCTCGTGCCGCGACTCCCTCAGTTCGCCGCTCGGTATCCTGAGATTCGCATCGACTTGGTGCTCGATGACCACGCCACGCGCATCGCCTTCAACGAATACGACGTCGCGTTGCGAGCGGGTGTGCTGCAGGACTCGACGTTCATCGCACGCAAGCTCGCCCCCCTACGCAGTGTGGTCTGCGCATCACCCGGGTACCTCGAACGACACGCCAGCCCACAGCGCCCGCAGGACCTGCTCGCGCACGACTGCTTCGGGTACAGCTACTCCACCGAAGCGACGACTTGGACGTTTCGGCGCAACGGCCGATCGCAATCCGTCGATGTCACCGGGAGCTTGCAGATCAACAACTCCGAAGCGCTGTGCGAAGTGGTGCTCCGCGGCATGGGCATCGCGCGCCTGCCTACGTTTATCGCCGCGTCGCACGTAGCCGCGGGCCGGTTGGTGGCACTGCTGCCCCAATACACGATGCCGAGCAAGGACCTGCACATCGTGTTTGCGGAGCGGACGTACTTACCCCAGAAGATCCGCGTGTTCATCGATTTCGTGGTCGATGCATTCGGCGGAGAAGTCGCCCCGTGGGACCTAGAGGGCTGATCGGGGCTGTCACCGCGTAGTCAGGATCCGGCGCGTACCGACGCGCGTCTACAGCCCGCTGAGAAACTCGAACCCTTGCGTTGTCGCGCGCAGGATAGGGTGAGGGCTGCTCAGGCTTGAACGGTGGTGTGTGCGCGCCGCGCTCACGACAAGCCCACACGCTTGAGCATGCTCCCGAATGTGCTTCGACTAACGCCAAGCCGCCGAGCCGCCTCGCTCTTGTTGCCGCTAGCGTCAGCGAGAACGCGCGCGACATAGACGCGTTCGAAGGCGATCCGTGCTTCTGTGAGAGGAAGGAGCAAAGCCCCCTCCAACTCGGTCGAATGCGCAGATGCACGACCGGCCGGCGCGCGTCCTACCGCCGTGCTGGCCAACTCGCCCATCCCGACAAGTTCGAGCGTCGGAAGATCCTGCTCCGTGACTTCTTCGCCCTGGGCCCACGATGCAGCGTAGGAGATCGCGTTGTGGAGCTCCCGAACATTACCCCGCCAACGACACTGCTCCAGTACATCGTAGGCACCTCGCGACAAACGAAGTTGGGTCCCGCGCCTCTTCGCAATCCGGTCGAGAAACAAATCAGCCAAGGCGTGGATGTCCACGCTGCCGCGGTCGCGCAGCGACGGAAGTTCCAACGTCATTTGGGCAAATCGAAAATAGAGATCCTCGCGAAACTCGCCAGCGCCAACCATGCGGGTCAAATCGCGATTCGTAGCCGCAACGACCCGAGCGTCAAACGCCCGTGGCTTCACAGCGCCGCGGGGCTGAAATTCCCGTTGCGCGAGGATACGCAACAACTTTTGCTGCAAGGACAATGAAAGGTCCCCAATCTCGTCGAGGAACAGCGTGCCACCGTCGGCCTGCTCAAGCAATCCAACCTGATTCTCTGCGCCAGTAAACGCTCCTTTGATGTGACCATGTAGCTGGCTCCCGATAAGTCCATCATCGACGTCAGCGCAGTTCAGAACGACGAACTCACCTTTTCGTCCGGATCTCGCATGCAACCCCTGCGCCACCAATTCTTTGCCCGTTCCTGTCTCGCCGACGATAAGAACATCGAGATCGAACGTCGCGAGGCGCTCAAGCTTGGCGAATAGCTCCCCCATCTTCGTGCCCCGGCCATAGAGATTGTCGAATCGGCCAAGCGTAGACACCGGGACAGTGACCGCCTCGACGTCGAGCAACGTGATCTCAAACGTGCCAATAGAGAAACTGCCGCCAAGGCCGACCCAAACCTCGCGCACCCCAATGCTCGCGTTGGCTCCAATCCAGGTACCGTTCTTGCTACCCAGATCGCGCAACAACAACCCGGACCCGTCGTCGTCAACAGTCATTTCACAGTGAAGGTCACTGACCGCCGGATCGTCGAGTACCAGGTCGTTGTCGCCGTGTGCACCGACAGTGAATCGGCGACCTCGAATCCGGACATCCTTTCGCTCCGCTTCGCTGGTCACGCGAAGCACGAGCTGCCCGGGCTGACGACTCGTCACTTCTTTGAGGCGCAGTTGGCTCAGAGTCTCGGTGTAGCGGTGCTTTGTGCCGGTCGTCACCGACTCAAGATAGCCATATGCGGTCGTTCAACAAACCCGAGTTACCGCGCAGTCCACTGCGTGAATGAGGCTGCGCAAGTCGCGCGAGGCAACACCCAGGTGAATGACCTTCCGAAATATCGATCAGTCGACCGGCGAGCTGATCGATGTTTCGGCAGGCCACACTTGCCTCGGGCCGCAACGGCGTGAAATTGCTGTTGGCCCAAACCTTGCTCAATAGTAGCGCTGTGCCCCTGATGACCCCGCCGGCCGTGACAGTCTCGAGTGCCACAATCGCTACGCGCGTGAGACAAGCGTGTAAGATGGTAATCCTTGCCCTGCTCCTCGCGAGCATCCCGTCAGAGGCGTCGGCGAGCCCCCCTGTCACGGTGAAGATCGAAACAAGCGATGACCAGGATGAGGGAGCCTTGGCCGAAACCATCCTTCAGCATGTCGCCGATCATCTCGGCGCACTTGAAGTCGACGCGCACCCAAGTGCTGCGACCCAAGTGTCGATCGCACTCCGCTGGCTGGACACCGCACACAGCAATCACGAGGTCACAATTATCGTGACACGCAACAGCGAGGAGGTGGGTCGAAACACAAGCGCGTGCGACCTTTGCGGCACAGTTGATCTGCAGGTCGTGATCACTGCCGGAGTCGATTCTCTGGAAGGCGTGATCTTCGACGCACCAGCGAACACCACGGTCGCCCAGCTCGAGACCACACATGCGCCCGCGGCTCCAACGCCAGTGGAACCCGCGCCGCGAAAACTTACTGGTTTGGGCTGGGGCGGGATCGGACTGGGCAGCATTGGTGTCGTAGGACTCGCTATCGGCGGGTCGTTGTGGGCGAAGGGGAAAACTGCCGAGCCTGGCCCATCATTTGTAACAATCGAAGTGACTGACTATCGCCCTGCCGGGATCACACTCGCGGTAGTCGGAGGCGCTGCCCTCACTGCGGGCGCGATCATGGTTTCTGTTGACGCGGCGCGGCAGCGACGACGACGGGTCACGTTGCTGCCTCTCGGCGGTCCCTCGCGCGTCGGCTTTTCGTTCTCGGGGAGGTTCTGATTGTCGGCGGGCATCATCGGCGAAGGCGTTCGGTTGGGGTGCTACCTCCTCAAGCACTCGCTAGGAGAGGGGGGGAGCGGGCAAGTCTGGAAAGCGTGGAAGGACAACGCGACCAAGACGCCAATCGTCGTCGTGCTCAAATTTCCGTTACAGCGTGCAGCGATGCAAGCCAGCATCAACGAGCGCTACTTACAGGAAGCTGAGATCGCGATGAAGCTCAACGCCTGCCAGAACATCCTCCAAGTGACAGATGCCCAGCGTCACTTGGAGATGGCCTACATTGTTCTGGAATACGTCGACGGCACCGATCTTGAGATAGTTCTCGAGAAGATGCGCAGGATGGGGAAACGGATGTCGCTGTCATCCACTTTTAACATCCTCTTCCAAATCGCGACTGCACTCAACTACGCCCATGTCGGGGCGATAGAAAACGAAAAATCGATTGGGGTCATCCATCGGGATGTCAACCCGGCCAACATCATGGTCTCGCTGGACGGACTACTCAAGCTGGGCGACTTTGGAATCAGCACCACGGCGGAAGATGGGACCACCGGGAACCACATGCGCGGAACAACCCGCTACATGAGTCCCGAACATGTGAGATGCGAACTGGGACCCGAGATGGATATTTATTCACTCGGGGTCATCGCCTGGGAGCTGGTGGAGAATCGTGTCTACTGCCACGAGCGAGCCCGCCCTATCCCGGTCGACCCCAATGACGGAGCTGCTGTGGCCCGTGAGAACGAGCGCGCCAGGATGGAGCACATCACTGCAATCCTGAACGGCGACGCTCCGTCGATGACGCACCCGAATACGCCACCAGGGCTCATTTCGCTTATCAAAGACTGCCTGGCTGGTAACCCGCGTCGTCGACCAACGGCCAGCCAATTTATCGACTCGCTGACGCGATGCCCGGACCTCCCGCAGGAGATGTCAGCATTCGTGGCCGACATCGTACTCGCCAGAGGAAGCAGGCGGACATCCGGCCGCACCCTGGACAAGTTCACGTTCACGCCGGAACTCATCGCCACGATGTCGGCCCTGGAAGCGAGAGAGCTTGAGCGTGCACTGCAAAGTCCGGTCGGCAAACCCGCGGCGCTACTGGACGCACGTAGCGGACGAGAGGCTGATGCGCCGACATTTTTTCACAGAGACCGACCCATCCAGCATTCGCCAACTCCAGCGTCGCCGCCAATGTCGTCAGTTTCGTTGGCCGAGATGCCCCCCTCGGAACGAACGGAGGTGCTCCCACCATTGTTCGCACCGCGAGAGCCACCGGTCCCGCAGCCAAAAACGACGGTTTTACGCAGCGTGCCTAAGCGTCGACAATGGCGGCTCATCGTGTTGCCTCTTGGTTTAGCTGCAGTCGGTGCGGCCGTTCTTGTCGCCTGGCCCGACACTCCCAGTGCCATGCCGGTGAGCACGAGCCAACCGCATGCAGCGGTGACTCCGAGGGAGTCCCCCGAGCGTGCCCCATCGCACAATCCACCCCTCCGACCGGTGGACGTACAACGAGAACACGATGGACCAATAATCCCCACCTCCTCGACACCTGTGGATGTCGAACCACAATCGGTGGTGTCAACCGTGCCGAGCCCCAAAGCTCCCACAAGCCTACCGCCAACGAACAAGCCGAAGCGTCGCCACGCCGAAAAGATCCCTGCGGCGATATCCGTCACACTCGTGCTCGACCTCATTGAGGGCGCAGAGGTGAAAATCGGGCGCAGAACGCTCACCGTAGTGCGCAAGAGGGAGATCAAAGTCCCCGCCGGACACCATCGACTCCGTTGGCGTGTGCTCGGGGACGAAGCGTGGCACGACAAGGGGCGCATGAGGTTTACCGCCAAGGGGGGTTACCTTCTCCGACTCAACGCGTCATCTCCCAAACTGAGCGAGCTACCCGCAAGGACACGATGAAGTCGATGTTCATGAAAGATGGGGACTACGAGCTACGCCTCGTACCCGGCACGCGAGTGCTCGACGAACGCCTCGAGATCGTTCGTGAGATCGCCCAGGGCGGAACGGCAATTGTCTACCGCGCATTCGACCACGATCGCGGGACCGTTGTCGCGCTCAAGATCGTGACCACGAAGGCCAACTGGCCGGACACCGAAGAGAGATACGCCAACGAGATGAGACTAGGTGCCAGTCTTGCTGGCCACCCCCACGTCGTGCGCTCACTAAGCTCGGGGAAACTTGATGGACCCGAGGGTTTTGAAGGCCGTATGTTCCTGGCGACGGAGTACATCGAAGGGGCCTCTCTTGCTCAACTCATGGCCCACTATCGCAAGGGGATGCCACCACAGCGTGCGTGCGCGATCGCCAGCGATGTTGCGCGAGCGCTGATAGGCCTGCACAAGCGAGGCATCGTTCACCGCGATATCAAGCCTGGCAATGTCCTGGTGACCGGCGACGTCGGCTCCGAACATACGCGGTTGATTGACTTCGGATTTGCGTACGCAACAGGCGATGGCTGGGAAGAAAAGTCGCCCGACCTGACCGAAGAGGGGCACGCTCCTGGGACCCCGCTGTATATGTCGCCGCAACAGGCTGCGCACTCACAACCAGAACCAGCCTTCGATATTTACTCACTGGGTGTGGTGCTGTATGAACTGCTCAGCGGCAACCCGCCAGATCACAACGTCCCGCAGGGCATTCTGCTGGCCCGCAAATGCGATCCCAACAAGGGGCCGTACCCGATCTCGAAGGTCTGCCCAGAGCTGCCCGCACAACTAACGACTCTTGTCGATCGTTGCGTTTCGTTCGATGGCGCGGATCGGCCGAGCGCCAAAGAAGTCCTTTTGGTGCTCGAACACCAGCTCTTGGCGAGTTCCAAGGGCATTCCTGCCCCCCCGAGTTTTGGGAGGTTGCCGAGCGCTGCAAGTCCGCCTGGCGTCAACGTTATCGCCCCTTCGGCCAAGCCAACTTCCAAACGCAGGCGCGCCCCAGCTTGGCCTTTCGCCATTGTGGCCGGTCTAGTGGGAGCCGCAGTTTGGGCCGTGTGGCCGACGCCCGGACCGGACCGCATTTCAGAGAACCAGCAGCTCTCCGCGGCGTCGGCAGTCTATGTCGAGGCACGGTCAGAACCCTCGGGCACAGTGCCGAGCCCGAAAGTCGCCCTGCCGCAAGAGGAGAACCCTGACCCGGCACCAGCCGAGTCTGTGGTGGCAGAGTCTGTGGTGGCAGAGTCTGTGGTGGCAGCCCCAGTTGTGCCACCCCCCACAAAGCCGAAACGCAGTCCGCGTCCGGGTGCTTCGAAAAGCAAGCGAAAACCGAAGCAGGCTATCCCCAGTCAGCCTGAGCACGAAACGCAGGCTTGCCGGGACGACGTTGCTGCAGCCAGCAGCGCCGCGGCTTCAAAACAATGGGCACAAGTGCTTCGGCGAACCAAGAAGTCCAAGTGCTGGGAAGCATCGCGCGGACCCGAACGCACAAAGATGCGGACGAGAGCATTTTTCGAGACAGAACAGTACGCCGCATGCGCCCGTTGTGGCCGCGGTTCGAGCAATGCCGACGTCGGAAGGTGGACGGCCATCTGCGAGATGCGAGCCTTGGAGACTACGACCCCATGATTCGAATGCCCCCAATTTGTCTCGCCATGGCCGCCGCCTTTGTCGTGGCCCAACCCGCCCACGCGGCGGGTCCTGCGACGTCGCTAGAGGTCGATGCTAGCGCGTTGCCTGACGGCGAAGTCACGCAGGATCTGGTGACGCGGCTGCTCGACGAACAGACGCAGACCTTGCAAGAAAGTGGCATCGAGGTTGTTGAGCAGACAGAACAACCTGGCCATACCATCCGCGTCCGAGTTCGCCGCTACGGCGAGCGCGGCGTTCACTACGAAGCAACGGTCGCGTTGTTGGGAGACCCCGAAGGCACCCTGAAGGCGGAGCGTACTCTCAAGTGTGAACTGTGCCGCGACGCAGAGCTCGTGGCGAGAGTGCGAGAGGAGGTTACGCGACTGTCGGGCCGGATCCTCTACGACACGCACGACGAGGCGGAGGCCGATGGCCCACAGGAACCGAGAACGCCACGCCCACCACAGCCGGTCGACAAAGATGTGGGTCCGATCGGAATCCTGGGTGGCATTGGTATCGGGGCGCTCGTGCTTGGCGTTGGGGGGCTCAGCGCAGGCATTCCACTCGCATTGAAACCCGACGAGGTCCGAGGCTCAGCGGGCAACCGGGAGCTAAAAAACTCGAAACCCGCGGGGCGGGCTCTGCTGGGCGTGGGGAGCGTTCTGCTCGTCACGGGCGCGATCATGCTGGCCGTCGACGTAAGCAAGCGCAAGAAGCGTCGCACGGCACTGCTGCCGAGCCTGACCCCACACCAAGTTGCATTCGTGTTCAGCACGAGGTTTTAGCCGATGAAAATTCTCAACAAAAACGTCGTGGAGATGAGCAAGTGGTGGATCCTCGGAGGCGTCGCGGGGCTGTTCGCAGGCTGCTGGCAGCACGACACGAACGCATGTGCCAATCGAGACGGCGACGCTTCGTGCGACGAGGGCATGTTCTGCGATCGTTGCGAGCCCAGCAACAATGGCTGCGTTGGCAATCGCCCGACCGAATCCGATGAGCATGGACCGTGCTACACGCCCACGGTCGATGAGGGCGGAAACGACGAAAGCCAGGCGTCGTCGTCGAGTACGGTGGGACAGACGCACGCAGGTACTGGGAGTACCGCGGCGGTAGCCACCGAGGGGGCGACAGATGACCCGACGACGGGTAGTGGTTCGGGGACGACGACAGGGTCGAGGGACACGAGCAGCGTTTGCGAGGGGGACGAGGACTGCGGGGATGCAGTGGCGCCGTTTTGCGATGGTGAAGGTGTGTGTGTTTCGTGCGACGGGATGCCGGATGGGAATGCGGCGTGCGGGGAGGCGGACGCGGGGCTTGCCGTGTGCGATGGGGGTGAGTGCGTGCAGTGTGCGGCGGGGGCTTCGGAGGCGTGTGACGGTCAGACGCCGGTTTGTGATGAAGAGGTGCGGACGTGCGGGGCGTGTGTGGAGCACAGCGAGTGCCCGGAGTCGGCGTGTCATTTGGACGGTGGGGATGTTGGCGGGTGCTTTGATGAAGGGGATGGGGTGACGGCCGGGAGCACGGCGCAACTTGAGGCGGCGTTCAGCGGAGCGGGGGCGAATGCCGATGTGGTGGTGGTGCTGACGGGCTCGAACTACAGCAACGTGAGCATCGACTTCGTGACGAACGCCGAGGTTGCGGTGATTGGGGACGGTTCGCAGGATATCTCGGGGAACACGAGTGGCGGCATCGTCGGAACGGGTGGCTCGTCGATTGTGTACTTCGCAGGAGTCTCAATCGCGGGCAACATCAGCGGCGATGGACTGAGCTGCTCAGGAACGTCGGTGTGGCTGGACGACAGCGAGGTGCGGAACAACGCACAGGTGGGACTGGACGTGTCGGGCGGGTGTGCGGCGCACTTGCGGCGGACGGTGGTGGCCGTGAACAACGGGGGTGGCATCGACCAGGTGGGTGGTGAGCTGCGAATGACAAATAGCGTGGTAGCGCTCAACGGGGGGTCGGTTTCTCCGTTTGGTGGCCTGAGCATCGACGGGGTCGACATCCTCGTTTCGTACACGACGATTGCCGGCAACGACTCGCAGAACACTGGGATGTCGATCCGGTGCAGTGGCGCGAACACGGGGGAGGTGCGCAACAGCATCGTTTCCGGTGAGGATGCGAGTTCGGTCGACCCTTGCGCAGGCGTGCGCGTCTTGAGTAGCGGAGTTGACGAGGGTGGTCTTGGGGGTACAAATACGAACGTGGGAGCTTTCGATCCCGGGTGGTTCTCAAATCCGGCAATGGGCAACTATCACCTGACCGGGTCGGGCGAGACTGTGTTCATGGACATCGCCGACTGGGTGACCGGAGACCCACTGTTCGACGTGGACGGGGACCCGATTCCAACGGACATGCCGAGCTTCGCGGGATACGATCAGCCGTGAAACGAGCGCTCGCAGTGGGTCTTACGGCGGCGGGACTCGGGTGCGGTGACGACGGTGATGCCGCAGCAGACGT
>JAESSZ010000604.1 GCA_016763875.1 Nannocystaceae bacterium | reverse complement strand
TGTACCTATCGGTTCCGCCGCTCGAAGGCGAGTCCGTGCACGTCCGTATTTCCTACCGGGCGGAGGGGGCGATGAAGCTACGCACGTTCGAGTTGCAGCGCACCGAGACGGTTGGCGACGTGATGGACTCGTTGCAGACTCAGTTCGACAACATGACCGACCTCATCAAGCTTCTCACGGCACAGCGGCACGCTGATGAACGCAGCGTGGCGTTCGAACGCACTCGACGCATCCAGACGCGCTTGGTCAACGCCATGGAACTCCTAGACTGGAGCGCGGACGAGTACGACGCGCTCCACGTGCGTGCGGGGGAGATCGTGTACACACCACGGTCGGGTTGAGGATGGTGGAACGCGTCCAACCCAGCCGTCCGTGGCTGCCTGTAGGGACAACCCTGGCTCTCATCGGGTTGGTATTGCTCTGTGACTGGCAGAAATACGAACACGTAAGCATCTCGTCTGTGTACAGCGCCCACCACACGAGCACCGTCCGTTTGTGGGTTCCACTGGCCACAGTCGGCGCGCTGGCCTTGCTGCTCCTCACACGACAGGCGCGCCGTGCCGGGGTATGGGTCGTATCGGCCGTGCTGCTGATGGTCAACACGCTGGCCACTGCTCGGCTCGTGATGTCACTACAGATAGTTCCACACGTCGCCGTGGCGGGCATCGAACTCGATCGCATCGAGCTATCCCACAACACCGGATTGTACGCCCACTTTCTGTGCTTTGATCGGTTCTCCCACGCCGAGCATTCGGCGGAGATTGACAGCCGGGTGCTCCATGTCCCGTTCCTTCCTCTACCGGTCGACTGGTCCGAATTCGACACGCTTGCCATCGAGATGACCTGCGTCCCCAATCCAGAGGGCTCGTAGTCGATGGTGTCACCGAAAACGCTCGAACTCTCCGGAGCCAACTTCACCACGATCGGAGAGCGGCTTGACGATGGGTTCGGACTCTTCGTCGACGGCGGATTCACGTACGTTGTGCTCGACGCCAAGACGCACGTAATCGACGTACTGCTTCGCCACAACGAGACCACTTGGACCGATGTGATGACGAGTCAACCGGCCATCGTCCGGGCGTCGGTCAATGGCCAGCTTTTTGGCCCCGACAACATGTACGGGCTTGCGGTCACGGGCGTGATCCCCCCGACGGTGGTCACGGGGGAAGGGTCGATCCATCAGGGGGGCCGCAGGCGTCCCGAGGACGCGGCCAAGGGCGAGGCGCGCTACTGTTTCGGCCGCACCAAGGACGGAAAACGCTACATGTGCTTGCTCGGGAACCCACCGGACAACATGTACGAGGGCATGGGCGGGCTCGGCCCCTTGCTCATGACCAACCCAGCAACGGGTGCGGGTCTGCCGATGGGGGATGGCAACCGCTACGCGACAGATCCCAGCAAGAAGAGCATCCCTGCTTCGGACGCGGAGTGGGCAGATTGCGTCCAGCGCAACAGCAACCATTTCCGCGATGTCGATGGCCCAAAGGCGTGCGAGTTCTGCATTGTAGCGGCGAACCACACGGCGCGGCTGCTCCTGCTGGGGATCAACACCGACCCGTCCGAGGGGCGGCTGTCTGCCTTGCGGGACAAGTTGCTCGATGCGGGGTTCGATTGCGCCGCCTTCACGGACGGTTCTAACTCCTCGTGCTTCGCTGTGGGAGACGAAATGCTTGTTGAACCCCACTGGATCAAGAACAATCTCATCGAGGCGGGGTTCAAGGGCGTCCAGGGCAGCGCACCGATCTCGGTGCGGGTCACATTCCGAAGTCTGGACATCCTGGACGCTGGCATCGTCCTTGGGGATGAGGGGCGTTGGAACCTCTCCGCCTCGGTGGCCGGCGCAGAGTTTGGATGGTGGTCCGGGGCGGTTGTCGTGGAGGGAGAGACGCTTGACCTTGGCTGGAGCACAGAGCTCGAACTCTCAGCGTCAAGCCGGTTGGTGCTTGAGCTCGACATTCGGAACGTCGCTTCTGGCACGCTCACAGGCATCGAGCCACCCGAGGTTTCCAGCTTCGGTGAGAATCTCAGCGCGGCGTCGGCCCCCCCCTTCGGGGAGGGAGAGTGGGTTGTCACGAATACGGACGGGTTCTACAAATTGCACTACACGGTGGAGTTGTTGTGAGCGCAGGCAAGGGCCCCCGCATCGAGCTGCGGACCAAGCTTGGGTTGGATGGGGTGGCCAACCGGGTTCTGATCAACATCGGGCAGCGCCACCACCTTGTGCTGGAGCGGCCGCGGACACGGATCCTCCAGTTTGAAGACGTCTGCTTTGGAACTGCTCGTTGTCCTCTAGTCCCCTCGCTGCCCGGTCCGGGAGTGTCAGACGACCAAGGGCTCCGTGGACAACGCGACGGCCTCGCCGTCATCGCAGCTACCCTCGCCTTTTCGCAACTGCATCCAACGCGGTCGCTGCTCGTTGCTGGACACACCGACTCCGTGGGATCCGCCGCCGACAACCTCGCCCTCGCGGAGAACCGAGCGTTGAATGTACTGCTGTACCTTCAGGGCGATCGCGGCCCCTGGTCCGCGCACTGCGACGAGCACTTTGCTCGCGCAGACTTCAAGCGCGTGCACCTTTGGGCCAAGCACATGCTCGGATGGGACACCGATCCCGGCCCTCTGGACGAGACGTGGAATGGTCGGACCAAGCAAGCGCGCGATGAGTTCCGCCGCAAGTCCGAGGAGGAACTAGGGGTGACGCTAAAGCACGACGTCGCGCAGAACCAGGACGACTGGGCCGCGATTTTCGGTCTCTACGACAGGCACCTCGCGTCGATGCTCCGCGTCGAGGTCGGCGATCTGGCGCAGCTCCGGGAGGAGCTCATTCTTACGAGCCCAGGCTCCATCGGATGCGGTGAGTCTTGGCCCGTCGACGCATTGGGAATTGACAAGCACGCCAGCGCCGACAATCGTAGGGTCGACGTGCTGTTCTTCGACCGCGACGAGATCCCCGATGACGTATTGGGCGACCCAGCGGGCGTTGCGGTGTACGGTGGGAGGACGTTCAAACCGGAGTACATCCCTGTGGGCGCGCTGGGCGATCCGGCTGGGATCGCCCACTTTGAGTTGCGCCTCGAGCTGCGGGACCACTGGCTCGTTGAGCCGGTGGCGTTGGCCCCCTACGAGATCCGTGGGCCGCTGCCCGAACGACGGCACGTACGCACTGGGACCACCGACGACTGCGGGAGGCTTCACGAGCCCGAGCTGTCGGTGGGGGAGTACTTGGTACTTTGCGACGACGGTTTTACCGTGGCCGGAGCGCGCCTCACCCAGATCCTGCGCAGCGGTCTGAAGCCGGATGTGCATCGTTTGCACGGTCATGGTGCCGACGAACGCCCGGATCGCTCAGTTGAGTACGCCGACTGCTGGGTTGTACTCAACGCGGGCCCGGGCGATTTTGTCGATCACCCCTTGGACGAGGACTTCGACGAGGAGCCGCACGACGACGAGGAGGAAGAGTAGTGGCCAAAGGCTGGAAACTCGCCTGGCATGCGCCAAAGAACGCGATGGTGGCCGAACCACTTGAGCTGTCGATCGAGAAGTCGAAGGATCCGCCCGCCCGAGTTCGCATCGAGATCTACGAGTCCGACCTGCGCAAGCACGAGGTGGACGACTACAACGACAATCTACCCAAGCGACCCAAAGAGGACAAGAACGACCTCGTTGCGAAGTTCGAAGGTTCGCTAACCCCTCGCACTCCACACGGCAGCCTGTTCCAGGTCGAGTCCGGCGGGCCACAGCTCGCCAAAACGCAGGCCAACGACCATGTCGTGATCACCTTCGAGGGGGCAACCGCGAAGTTCGAGTGCGGCGTGCCACACGACCCCGATGACGAGCCGGTTGATGGCTCCTCCGATGGGGGCTTCTACGAGATTTTCGCCCAGGTATTCGACGCCGATGTTTCGGGTGGCAAACCGCTGGCGACGACCGACGAGCACCTTGTGCGCCGAAGAACAGACACCTTGCTCGCGGTGGAACCATTGAACCAGTGCGGCGCCACGCTAAGAAACGCGATGGGCCGGATGGTGCTCCAGTTTTTCCACGGGGGTAACGGCGCCACCGCGAACCGGCAGTGGGGAGAGGTCCTCGCCGGCACGCTCAACGGACACCCGGTGTCCAGGACGATCTGCGCGATGGGGTGCAACTACACCGTCCTCACGATGGCGTTACGGTATCTCAGGCGATCGGAGCCCTCGTCTGATCCTCAACCCGAGGGCGAGGGCGCCCCGGCCAAGAAGAAGTGGATTACACTTTTTGACGAGTTCGTGGAGTCGGACCTCGACCCCGCCTTCAAACCGCTGACGCGGATCTCCGCGTTCCCCATGTTCTCTGTTTCGGGCAAACAGATAGAGGCGAGGTCGAAGGCGCTGTTCAAGGAGAACAAGAAGCTGTGGAAGAAGGCGCCGACGCTCGTCGTCGACAGGTGGGATGTGGTTCCGGCTGGCACCAAGCTCGCCGCGCTGAAGGCATGCCGAGCCGCCAAACCGATCCAGGCTCATTGGTGGGTCGCGAAAGTGATCTGGTGGGTGCGCAAGCAGGAGAGCGGAGCGGCAGCGATACCTGCCGACGCCGACGATACGGTGCAGACCGGGCCCACCAGCTGGAAATCCACGAACAAGGACGGCACGACCGGTCGGACGGCGGCGACGCTTAGCGATGGGACCCCTATCGTAGCGCATCGAATGAAGTCATCGATGCCGTTCGGCAACTTCGTGACCGCAGCGAACGCCCGTGCCGAGCCTCCCTTCAAAGGGCCTCTCAAGAAAGCCCTCAACCTCAAGGTGACATCGATCAGTATCGGCCCGCGCTCCGCCGATTGGGACGAGCGGCTCCGGAAGCATCTCGACAAGGGCCTGCCCGCCATTGCGCACGTTGTGAGCGGCCGCTACCTCCCGCCAGATACCGATCGAGGAGGTCACTACATCCTCGTCGTTGGCTACCGTGAACGGGGTGGGGTACTGCGCTTCATTGTCAACGATCCAGCAGGGGTCAAGAAGCTCCAGTATGAGTGTTTCCGCGAGACGGATGTAACGCCAACCCGGGCCGTTCGACAGAACCTGACCGCGTTGACGGTGTCGTTCACGCTGTTCCGCGACGACGTGGAACTGGGCACCGGGGAGTCGAAGTTTACAAAGGCGGAGCTGGAGGCGGCGTTGGATGGGACGCACCCGCACCGCACAATCAACCTTGAGGGCGCCGCGGCCGGGGTTTCAGTGAAGCTTGTGTACGAGGGGGGCAGCTCCCCCCGCGGAACGAACAACTACGGTGCGTTTCGGTACAGCGTCGCCGTCACCTCGGATGGAGCGGCGCTATTGAGCGCCGCCGGCAAGAGCACGAAAGCGAGCCGTAAGAGGAAGAAGCAGAAGTCCGGGGAGGGTGCCGCGTCGCATGCGGACGGCCCGATAAGGATCGATCTAACCTTCGAAGCAACTAGGGCGAGGAGCACGGGGACTCGCGTGCCGCGTCCGTGGGAAGATTGTGTCAACGGCCTGGTGGAG
Organism: Nannocystaceae bacterium; assembly: GCA_016763875.1. Taxonomy (GTDB): domain Bacteria; phylum Myxococcota_A; class Polyangia; order Nannocystales; family Nannocystaceae; genus JAESSZ01. Next base: position 2,876 of record JAESSZ010000604.1, on the reverse strand, counting down.
CGTCGACGCCACGATTCGTTGTTTGCGCTGCATCTGTTGGAACCAAAGTACAAGTGGGAGGACGGAGCTGCACAATGGCTGGTATGGCACGGCAAAGCGCAATAGCTAGTCTCGCGTTCCTCATCGCGACGGCGGCTTGTCGCCCACCCACCCCCGGAGTGGAGTCGGAGGTGTCCGTGTTGGCGACCCCCAGCGGCGCTCGGGAAGGTCACGATCACGCACGCGTCGTTGTACCCGTGCTCCCCGGTCCCGTCGCTTTGCAGACGCTAGACGACGCCGGGAACGCGTTCGTGCTTAGAACGTATCATCGCGACCCTGCGCACCGTCTCGTCGAAGCGCGGACCTTTCTCGATCACGCAACGCATGCTTGGTCCGAGTACTGGTCGCGATCGGGGTCTGCACTGACAGAGCACCGCTTCGAGCTGGAGGGCATGGAACCGCCGATCTCCAAGACGCTCCCATTCACCTGCGTAAGTGACAGCACGGCTCCCGACGATGGGGATCTCGATGGTTGGGAACGCTGGCCCGCACAGGGCGAGGCGCTAACATATTACGCTCGCGGGGTCGGACTGCGCCGCGCGTTGCGGTGCGCGAGCAATCGCTGGGAGGCACGGGATTCGTCCGGGGGCGTTTATCGGTACGCCACTCGCTCCGCAGCGACGCTTCGTTTTGGCGACCCTGGGTGTGCGTGGTGCTTCGTCGAGGGCGTGCCGCCTGGGCGTTTTCAACTCGGCGGCGGCGATCTCATCACCGACGAGGATTGCGCGGAGATCCTAGGACCGCCCAAAGCATGGCAAGATCCCATTGAACTCATAGAGGACAGGGAGGGTTGCGACGACGACCTCGCCAGGAGCACCCACGAGCTCTTCCGCCAGACACCACCGCTGCAAATGTTGTTGTTTGACGGTGTACCGCGGTGGACGAGGGCCACGCTCGACTCCTCGGTCCTGGCCGAAGTTCAATGGGGCCGCGACCGGTTGCCGACGACCGCCCGCCTTCCCAACTGTCACGTCAAGTGGCGTTACGAAATGGACGAGCGTGGCCGTGTGCTTGTCGAGCGCCGAGAGACCACGACCGGACAGTCGACGTGGACAATCACGTGGTCTGCTACGCGTGACCACGTGGTCACTGCAATGCGCTACGCAGGGCCGACCGGTGTCGAGGCGACGATCGAGTTCGACGAGTTCGGCAACCTGCTGCGAGCGCAGCTCCCGAAGCTCCAAGACGAGGGAAACTTCTACAGCCGTGCCCAAAGTGATGGTTCCATCGTCGTCGACTATGCCCGGGAATCAGAGGGTCCGTTCATAACCAGCGAGGGGTGGATCCCCCTGTTCTTCGAGCTTGCTGTCGACCCATCGGTGCCGGAACACAACCTGCTCTTCCCAATCCCGCAGTTTGTCTACGCACTGGTCGAGAGAACATCCCCCATCGTCGCGACCGGCGTCTGGGGCACCGGTCGCGGCCCGACATCAGACCTCGATCTTAACGGCCGCTTCGGACCGGGCGCGTGTCTGTGACGGACCGTCTATGTGCCCGGTGTTTCGGCGACTCCCCGAACGCCAACTGGCGACAGGGTGCGGAGTTGCCCTGCTGGACGTACGGAAGGGAGGTACGGAAGGGACGGGCGGCTCCACGAGCCCACGACTAGGGTTCGACCAGCGGACGGATGCTCGGTTCGTCGGGCACGCGAGGAGATGCGCGTCGCCGGACGAGGATGTAGTGGCGTCTAAGCAGAAGCTCGCTGAGGATTTCACACGGATGTCGCGGCCTTGGAGATAGGTCCTGCTCCAACTGTCCGATGAGATAGTCGGCGAGACGCAGTTGTTCTGTTCGTGAAGGTGCGAGCCTACGAACCATCGCGCGGGCGTCCTCCAGGTTGTAGGGTCGGCGCGAGATGTTGGCAGACGGAACGGCGTGCACCAGCGAGAACCCCATGCGAACTGGCTTAATCATGCGAAGGAAGCTGACGATCGGTTGCTGCCCGTGGCGTGCGGCTGCAGCTCAGGCGTTTCGGGCACACGTGCAAGTGTACTTGCTCCCCAGTGCCTGGCAATCTTCGATGCCGCTCATGTTGAACCGTCAAGGGCGCACTTCCCTGCCCATCGCCAAGGTACCATTGAAAAACGACCCGGAGTTTCTCACTTGAACCAAAACCGCCGCTCTTGCGTCGCCGCCCTGCACAAGTTCGGCAGCGCCCTGCACCGACGGCCGGCTTCGACACGATGCGTGGCCACAAACACATCCTTGAGTAGACGAGGACGATGGCAATTCTCGTAGATATCGCATTGAAGAACGACTGGTTTCTCGCGACCTATGCAGCGGGCTTCGTAGGGATGGTCGCCTTCATCGAGTGGACGGTGCGCTCCATCTACCCGCTTCGGTCGCTCCGTTCGGATCCACCCGATGGCATGGGCATCCTGTCCGGCGTCGCCCGTGGCCAACCAACCGTCGCCCCTCTCAGCGGCGAGTCATGCATCGGATGGTCGATTCTTACCAAGCTCCCGGTGCAGCGTCGTGGCCGCGCGTACGCAGGCGAAGAGCCAGGCGTTGCCTCTCCATTGGTGCTGGAACTGGTCAACGGCGAGACTGGTCTCCCCCATCGGGTTGACCTCCGACAGATGTCCTATGTTTCCGGCAGCAAGAAGTTCGGGTTTGGGGCTGCGGATGCGCCAGAGCACGAGTGTCGGTTACGCGACGTGCTCGCCATATCTGTTGCCGGTCACGCCCAGTGATCACGACGCAGTCACGCTGGATGAGCGCGTAGTCCCCGCGACCGCATGATCGCCAGTTCCTGGCTCGACTTGGTGGTCGGCATCGACTTCCACATCGAGGTGGTGCCGATCCCTTTCCTCACCCGCACTGCTCCGTGATGATCA
>JAESSZ010000603.1 GCA_016763875.1 Nannocystaceae bacterium | reverse complement strand
TCTCAGGAAGGAGCGAAACAAGGGGGAATTCTCGATAGGAACGCTTCTGATGGATCTTCTCCCGCTCAAGGCTGGCTTTCGCGAGCCGCTTACGGATTCGGCTGGTGCGTGGATGGACATCAAACACCAATATGGTGTCGGGCTCCATGCCATGGCTCGCCGACTTCGCCAGTGCGTGACAGTCCTCGAAGTCCAGGCCTCGGCCCGCGCTTCCCAGCACCACGGGGGTCCACATCGACCGGTCCAGCAGCACGGTTTGTCCGCGCGCGATGGCGGGTCGCACGTCCTGCTCAAGAACCTGAGCCTCGCGCGCGGCGTACATCAACAGCTCGCTGCGCGCGCACAACTCAAGGTTTTTTCGGTCGCGAGTCAGGTCGCGGATCATTCGCGTCGGCCGCGACTTGTGGTCTTTGCCTTCACGCGGCAGGAACACGGAGACCCCTTGGCTTCGTAGGTGGTCGGCGACCAGCGCGAGCACGGTGCTTTTTCCCGCCCCGTCGACACCCTCGAAGGCGATTACTTTTCCACGTTTCATAGCTGACTCACAGCGATCAGACATCGAACGGACACCAGAGACTACTGGCCCCACCCGGGATGCGGACGGGCCTGCTTGATGAACAGTGCTGGCTCTTCACCCGGTTCGCCGTCGAACTTGAACTCCACATCCATGGCGTACCACGCGGTTGGGTCGCTGGCTGGCGGGCCGTAGGCTTCCATGAACCCCGCGCGAATGTCCGCGAGTTTCTCGCCTAGCGCGTGGGTCTGCGCCGCAGAGAGCACAGACGTGCCGTCCGCGGTGAGGTTGGAGTGCGTGATGAACACGGTGGGCTGACCCGGGAGGTCGTAGTGGTAGATGAACTGGTCGGTCGTGCTGCCCGGATCTGGCTGGACGACGGACGCTTCCCCCGCCTGCACGTTGATGTAGAAGCCGGGCTCGAGTCCGCCAACGTCGTAGGGGTTGGCGGTTAGCGCCACCCCGTTGGCCTCCTCATCGGGGAATGAGCGATGGACGAGCAGGGCCATGCCCACCGCGTTGTGGTCGATGCTCCGATAGCTCCGCTCTTCGAAGGCTCTAAAAAACCACACGCTCGCCCACACGGTCCGGACGGCATCGAGCACTGGGGAGTCCGGGTCGCCGGGCTCGCCACTCTTGGACGTGTACAGGCCCGCCCCGGTGAAACCCTCGAGATCCTCCGCGTTGGTGCTGGACCGGAACCGCATGCGGACCCCGGAGTATTCGGCCTGCAACTTGTCGAGCAAGAGGGCCTCGAAGTCAGGGTCGACGGGCGCAGCCTTCATGTCGTCGCGAAGCTCTTCGAGCATGAGGTCGCGGACCGCAGGGTCGTCGGAGAACGCGGGTTCAGCCAAAAGTTCAGCCACCCGCACGTCGAATCCGTTCTGCTCCATGAACTGCAGGTAGTAGAAAATCGGGACCGAGAATGCCTTCGGTGTCGGCATACCCTCGATTCGTGCGAGCGCTCCGTAGTGGCTGGCCTTGCCGCCGAACGCGGGGATTCCAGTCTTGACCGCGTCGACCAGCGGCAGCGCGTCATCGATGATCTCTTTGACGTCGCGGAGGTCGGTGACGCTGTCGTCGATGTCAGGCACGCCGACCGCGCCAGGCCGATGCGCGTCCCACCAGGTGTCCGCTTCGTCCTGAGTGACCTCCTCGATATTCCAGTCGAGTGCGTTGACGTCCAGTCGCACCCACTTGCCGTCGAGTGCCAGAAGTCTCTCGTTCTCGTGAGCGCCACGCAGCCCCATATTGGGGGTCCCGCGGTTCTGCGACAGAACATTGATGTGCGACAGCGGGGTCTGAAACTCGGCCGTGATGATGCCGGTGACGACCGAAATATCATTCGGGACGGCATCCAACACCACGATGTCGCGGAACGTGACGTACTGAGTTTCGAGTTGCTCGGACGTCATGAAGCGCAGACGCCCCAGACTTTCTCCGAGGTTGAGAGGCTGGAAGTCGATGCCCGCGTACAGCTCCTCCGTCGTGATGATTTTGACGTCTTCGGGAAGTAGCGCGGCCTCGGCCTCGACCGCCTCCGACGTCGGATGAAACAGCAACGACTCACCAAAGAAGCTCGTCTCGGCGATCGTGTGGTACGCCTGCGCGATGAGATCGGCGCTTGCTGTGTCGTACGGCGAGATCTCGTACGTCCACACGCCAGGCTCCTCGTAGAACGTCACCGCGCCCAGGGCGAAGCGTCGGCTGGGCGAGTAGTATTCGGTGTTGTTGAAGTCAGCGAGCGAGCCGACGATCGGCAAGCCATCGCCGGAGAGATTGGCGGACACGAACTCGTAGTGAACCGGGTATCGGCTGCTGTTTTGGTAGTGCAGCGCGCCGTCGTCAAACCGGTCGAGCACGGTCTTGACCGACAACGCGCCGGGCGTGGTCGCATCCAACGGCGGCGAGGCCACGACAGCAAAGTCGGCGTCGCAGCCGATCTCCGCGGTCGAGTCCACATCTTGGCCGGCCGGGATAACGCATTCCCACTTCGAGGCCGAGTCCTCGTTGCAACTGGCCGCGCCGAGTCCCACGGCAGCAGCGAGGAGCAACGTGGAGCCCGATCGTCTTGTTCGCATCTTAAGTTCGTTCCGCAATCTCATGGGGTGAGCGCCATGCAGTAGAATCCGCCATACCCGCCGCCACAGCCGACGCCGAGTTCGCCGCCGCAGCCGCCGTTGCCCCGGAGTTGGACGTAGGGTTCGCACCCAGAGGCGTGCCGACCCACGAAGAGCCAGTTCTCGCCACTTTGTGCGGGCCAAGAGTGTCCGATCGCTGGGGGGTCTTGTCCCGGTGCTGCGGTGGTCCAGTCACCGCACGTACTGAAGTTTCCACCGCCGCCACCACCGCCGCCACCGCCCTCAAGGCGCAGTCGCCCGTCGGTCCCCGAGCCGGTCATCGTGTCGTGGTTGTCGAGTTCTTTACCGTCGGGGGCACTGTTGGGAACACCCCACTCGTTGGCGAGGTTGTCGGCCAACATAGGATTGCCCCCCGGGCGCGTACCGAGCAAGCCGTCGATGTCGTCCGCGAGCAGCCGCCCGTTGCGGTCGTACCAGGGTCCGGCCCCGACCCGGTCGATCGCATCTTCACCCATCGTGCTCAGAAAGGCGCGCCATTGTTTGACCGAGGAGCCGGGCATGGACATTTCCGCCAGCGTCTCGCAGATGTGGTCTGCGCCGTCGATACCGATCTGTCCGTCGTACGTTAGGTTGCCGCCGAATCCGTCTTCTTCGCCCGACAGCGCGCGGATTCCATCCAGGCTCGTGAGGAAGAAGCTGAAGTCGTCAAGCACGGGGGCCTCCCCGGTCGAGTCCGTACTCGGATCGTCGTCATCTAAGGACGCGCCATCATCGGTGGTGTCGTTGGCGACCGTCGTTGGGTTGTTATCGGTCGCGCCGTCGGCCGTTCCGCCGTCGTCGGGCTCCGGTCCATCCGTGCGGTCGTCGTCGTTGGCGGTGTCACCGCTCGCGCCACTCGTTTGCGTGGCGGTCCCACCCGCAGTACCGCCATCGCCACCCCCGTCGTCGCCACTGCAGGCGACCGAAAAAACGGCGAGTACACCGCTGACCCCCAAGGCAAGCGAGCGAGCTCGCAGCGCAGGGTGGGTCTCCGTTCCTCTATTGTTTTTGGTCTTCATGATCGGGCTTTCTTAGTTTCAGCGGTAGGTCGGCGGCGTGTCGTTAGCCGCAGGAAAGGTCCCCTTGGCAGGTCATCCCATCGGGGCAGTCTTCGTTGCCATTGCAGGAGGTGACGCCGTCGATCTCGACCGCCAACTTGGCGGCGAACGGCGCAACGACCAGGTCCACACAGCGGTCTCCGACCATGACGGAGTCGATGCTCTGGCGTGTGATTGAGATCTCGGGAAATCCAGCCACGCCAAAATCGTAGAGGCCGTTCACCAGGGTGGCGGGGATCTCGAATGTGCCGTTGTCCTCAACCTCGCAGACGATCGTTGCTGGCGAGCCGCCGTGATGGCCGATGTCGAGTTCGATATGGAGGCGTGTGTTGAGCGCATCCGCTGGCGCCACCCACTGGATCGAGACGGGGAGGTCTCGCGCAACGGTGATCGTCTCGTTGAGAATCTCGAGCGCGTCGCTGCCGTACGCGTGTAAGTCGAACCCGCCGCCGTCTTCACCTTCGGCGGTCACATCAATTTGTGATGCCGCGTCGAACCCCGGGTGGGGGAGGGGTTCGAGGTTCAAGTAGAAGTTGGTGACGTTGGGCGCCATGGTCACCTCGGCGGACAGCCCGGCCACCGTGATCTCGCCGACGCTCACTGCCACGGCCTTTTCCCTGCAGACCTCGCCCACGGCACAAACGCTGCTGGAGCCGCACGCTGGATCGCAGAAGTAGTTCTCGCTGGTCAAAAGTTGGCAGCCCTCGGCCGAGTCGAGCTCCGTCTTGAGGTTGGGATTGACGACGTCGAAGACTTGGCCTTCGACCTGCGTGTATTCCTCTTCCAACTGGACGACGAAACCGCCCGCCCGAAGCGAGCGCTCGCAGGGGACGTACGAGGACTGAGCGCCTCCGCTGGAGCCGTCACCGTCACTGTCACCGTCGGCGCCAGTACCGCTAGTCGCGGAGGAGGCAGCCGTGTCAGCCGAGGCGCCATCGTCTCCGCCGCAGCCTGTCATCGCTGCGAATCCGCCGAGCGAAAACAGCGCCACCCGGCTGGCGCGCGCCGCTTGCGACGCAAACTGGTGTCGTGGTGCGGCGACGGTCACGTCACGAGTTCGCAAAATGTTCGCGCTTTCGACTGGGACCATCAGATCCGAAACGTCACTTGACACGCGAGCGAGCATACCAAGGCCGACACCAACTGGTGTCAACGGTGTGTGAAGGTCGAGAGTGTGTGGGAGACGTACATCGCGCCCCGCGTCGCGGACCCGCTTGGCACTGCATCTTCTCGAGACGGCGCCGACAAGATCTATCGAGAAGATCGTCGATCTATCGACAACCAGCATCGGCGGCGAGCGCAGCTCAACCGCAGGCGTACAGGCTGCCGTTACCCCAGCAACTCAACGGTTCGATCGCCGATGGGGCGCACTGGCCTGTCGCGCAGTTGAACGTCTCGCACATCGCCGCGCGCGTGCACGGCAGACCGGCAGCACGCGTTTCTTGGCACAGGCCATTGTCATCGCAATAGTGCGTGGTGTCACAGATCGCGGGCTCTCCCGCCGTGAGCAGGCACGCTTGTCCGATCGCAGGCGCTGCGACACACACGCCGTCGGCGGAACACGCGAGACCCGTGGCGCACACGCGGTTCTGCCCGCCCGCACACGGCTCCCCGTCGGCGGCGATCAAGTTTCGTGAGTTGGTGCATGTGCCGTCGTTGCACAGCAATCCCTGCTCACACAAAATACCCTCGTCGGGATCGCAGTCCTCCGTTTCTGCGGCCGAGCCGGTGAAGACAGCGCAGATGTCCTGGCATCGTCCGGTGAACGGCCAGGACTCGAGTCCGTTGGAAGCGCAGTTGCCGTGGTAGCTCGCGCCCGCGTCGAAGAACTTGTCGTTGTTGTCGCGGTGTCGCTCGGTCAACGTGCTGACGCAGGTCACTTCGTCCGCGAATTCGGCGGTCTCGCACGAGGTGTTGGCGAACCTCGCCTCACACTCAAGTGTGGCTCTGTCGGATGCCAGATCTTTGGCCGCGGCAATCTGTTTTGCGTTGTCTTGGCAGCCTACGGCGAGACAGAGCGCAATCAGGGCGGAGGCGGCTCGGAGCATGCGCGACGCTTTTATCAGTATTCCTGTCCCCCGGTTACGGATCACGATGCCGACCTTCAAGGTCCTCTACGGGGCCGTAGCGGGCGTTTTCGGGAAACTCGTGAACCTTTTTGGCTCTCGTGCCAACCTACATGGGCCGACATGAGTACCCTAGCACCCACCTCCATCGATGCGTCCGCTTCAACTCGCGTTTCGCGCCCGTTGGTTGCTTCCTTCGCGTTGGCCTCGATGGCATCGCTCGCGTTGCTGCTAGGCGGCTGCGATGCGGAGCCGGAAGACGAGATGAAGACTGGCGTTGGCGGCAAAGCAGATGACGTCGACGACGGTCCCGAGGTCGGCGAAGAAGAAGGCGGCGACGATGTTGTGGAAGTCGACCCACAGTTCGCAGAGGCCCTCGACGTCGACGTCGCCGAGATCAAACTCGATCCCACGACCGATGCACCCGAGAGCTACCAGCGTCCGGGCGGCTTGGATGTCTCGCTCGGTGGTACGGAGTTTTGGCAGCGATGGTCTGGCGGTCACTCGCCGACTTTCAGTTATAGCGAGGGCACCGTCGCCGGTCGCAAATGCATGCAGGCGAGCGCGATTCGTTTCGAGGCGATTATGTCCGATCCTCCGGAGTCGGTGCTCAAGCTCAAGGCAGAAACCAACTGGAACGGCTCGTTCTTTAACTGGAACGACGACTTCACCCAGAGCAGCTCGAGCGCTTCGAGCTCGCGACTTTGGGCGTGGCGCACGGGTCTCATCAAGTGGATCAGCCAGACCAGCGCGGACGACACCTGCTTCCTGCCTACGCTCGCCATGGTCGAGTCGCTCGCGGCGAACTGCCTTGAGACTGCGGCGAACAACGAGGGCGAGATCCAAGGCTGTCGGCAGTAGCTGGCGGCAGGGCCTCGGTTCAGGTCACTCCATACCGAGGTCGTCGAGGATCGGGCAGTCCGGACGCCCATCGCCGTGACACTTGTCGACCAGGTGGCGCAGCGTGTCGCGCATGCCGATCAGACCGGCGATCTTGGTTTCGATATCGGCGAGGTGACGTGCGGCCAGTGCTTTCACCTCCGCACTTTCCCGGGTGTCATCGCCCCACAACGCCAGCAAACCGCCGACGTCGTGGACCGAGAAACCCAGGTCCCGCGCGCGCTTGACGAAGCGCAGCAGGTGTACCGCTCGGTCGCCGTATCGCCGATAGCCATTGCCCGCACGCTCGGCCGGCGGGATGAGGCCGGTCTCCTCGTAGTACCGAATGGTCTTGGCGGGTAGGCCAGTGCGTCGGGCCAACTCGCCGATCGTGAACCCGCTCATGTCGAAGGCCTCCAGCGGCGCAGCAAAAGGGCGTTGGTCGCAACGCTGACGCTCGACAGTGCCATCGCAGCCCCCGCGACGACCGGTGACAGCAGCCCCAGAGCAGCCAGTGGGATCCCCAGGGTGTTGTACGCAAACGCCCACAACAGGTTCTGTTTGATCTTGCGTGTCGTCGCGCGTGAGATCGAGACAGCGTCGGCAATGAGCGTCGGCTCCGGTCGCATCAACGTGATGCCGGCCGTGTGCATCGCGACGTCTGCGCCAGTGCCCATCGCGAACCCGACATCGGCAGTCGCGAGCGCGGGTGCGTCGTTGACTCCGTCGCCGACCATGGCGACCGTGTGACCGGCCCGTTGGAGGCGCTGGATCTCAGCCGCTTTGCCTTCGGGCAAAACCTCCGCGATGACCCGCGTGATGCCCAACTGTTTGCCGATAGCCTCTGCAGTCGCACGGTTGTCCCCAGTGAGCATGACGGTCTGGACCCCGGCGCTGGTGAGTTGGGCTATCGCCTCGGCCGACGATGTTCGCGCCTTGTCACCGACCGCAATTGCCCCGAGCAGGCGGCCGGCGTCGGCGAGCCACATCACGGTGTGCCCAGTGGCTTCGAGTTCGGCGGCCCGCGCGGCGTGACCTCCCGCGGCGTGACCCCCCATGGACAGTGCCCGCTCCCGCATGAGTCGAGGACTGCCGACCAAGATCTCCCGTCCATCGACGAGCGCGCGCACACCCCTGCCGACCAGCGCTTCGAAGTCGGTCGCCACGGCTACCTGAAGGTTTCGTTCGGTGGCCGCCCGCCGAATCGCGTCGCCCAGAGGATGTTCACTGCCCACCTGCGCTGCGGCGGCAAGAGCGAGCAAGGCATCTGGGTCGCTGGCGAGGATCTCGCGAACTTCGGGACGTCCCTCGGTGAGGGTGCCGGTCTTGTCCAGCACCACGACATCGACGGCGTGCGCGACCTCGAGCGCCCCTGCGTCCTTGATGAGAATGCCCGCACGCGCGGCGGCACCGGTACCGACCATGAGGGCGGCCGGGGTTGCCAGGCCTAAGGCGCACGGACACGCGATAACCAGCACCGACACCGCAGTCATCATGGCGGTCTCCAGCCCAACGCCGACCAGCAG
>JAESSZ010000602.1 GCA_016763875.1 Nannocystaceae bacterium | reverse complement strand
CCTTTTGTACTTATGTGCTTGCCCAAAATCTCTTCGCCATTCTCATCCTTTAATGTCTTTTTCTGGTGAATATCATCCAGCCACGGCCGCTTGCAAACGCGCGGCCGCCAACGCCAACGCCGAGCCACCCGCCCAGGCGCAAGAGCTGCGCACCGGCTCCGAACTCATCATCGAAGCAGATGCCGTCATCGACGCGTTGGCGGGTGGTTCGCTCGGTGAGTTGTACAGCCACATGACCCCCGGGCTGCGCGAGCGAGTGAGGCTCCCCGATCTTGAGTTCGCGGCGGCACACCTCATCGAGAAGTTCGGTCCACCGCGGGGGATCATGGAAGAGAAGATCCACAAGGAGGGCGAGCTGCTTTGGTATTCAGGCCTCGTCGTTCATGCGCTGCCACCGGACCCAACAGCCCCCGAAGACAGCAAAGAAGGCCGCGGCATGCTGACACCCGTGCTGCTGCAGTTTGCCCTGACCCCCGATCGACGCTTCGAACGCCTGTTGGTGCGCGAGCACTGGTTTTGGTCGGCGGTCACCGCCCCCGCGGACTACTACGTGCCGGTCAACCGCTTCTTCTTTCCAGGGCAAGGCGACTGGACGGTCAGCCATGGCGGCCGCTCGCGGGCGACCAACAAACACCACGGCAGCCGCGGCCAGCGGTTCGCGTTCGACCTTGTGATCAAGCACGACGGCCGCTCCCGCCCGCGCGGATCAGCAAAGCGCAACGAGGCCTACTACTGCCACGGCGAGCCAGTGGTGGCGCCAGCCTCGGGCGTGGTCGTCTTGCAAAAAGACGGGATCGCGGAAAACGTCACCGGCACGCGGGGCGCGGGGGGCGGCAACGGGATCCGTATCGACCACGGCTTCGGCGAGTGGTCCTCGCTGTGGCACATGATCCCCGGGTCGGTCCGGGTGGAGGTTGGCGACCACGTCGAGGCGGGCCAGGTCGTCGGGCTGGTCGGCAACAGCGGCCGAAGCACGGGTCCCCACATCCATTTCGACGTCTACCACCCGGAGGGTAAGTTCGGACTACCGGTCGAGTTCGTCGACACCTACGTGGACGAACGCTGGCGCGATCGCGTCATGCCTGTGCGGGGCGAGGTGGTACGCAGTTTCCCGGACGCCTCGGCAAAGAAACGCCGCACCGCACGTGGGCCCGCGGTTTTCGTCGCCGGGTGACCCGGCGACGAGGCGGCTCACGGCTGCTCGGTACCGTCGTCGGCACTCGACTCGCTGGACGCGTCGGTACGCGAGTCGACAGCCATCGCGCGCGGATGGGCGGCGGTGTAGACCCCGATGAGTTTGCCCATACTGATGTGCGTGTAGCGTTGCGTCGTCGAGAGGCTGGCGTGCCCCAACATCGCCTGGATCGCCCGCAGGTCGCAGCCGTTGTCCAACAGGTGGGTGGCAAAGCTGTGCCGAAGACTGTGCGGCCCCACGCGCGCGCGCGCGCTGAGCTCTGAGCGTCGATAGACCATCTCGCGGATCTGCCTCACCCCCAAACGAGCGCCCCGGTTGCCGACGAACAACGCTGCGGGGGGCGTTGTCGGACGCACAAGCGCCACACGCACCCGCAGCCAGGCCGAAACCGCCTTGGCCGCTGGGCGACCCAGAAACACGATGCGGCCCTTGCCGCCTTTACCCGAAATGACGCGCACGACGACCTCGTCATCGGATGAAAATCGCAGGTGGCCCACGTCCAGGGCGGCGCATTCACCCACGCGTAGCCCAGCGCCATACAGGACCTCCAGCACCGCACGGTCTCGCACCTGCCGTGGATCGTCATCGCGCGTGCCGTGTGCGTCCGGCGTCGCGAGGTTCGTTCCCGGATCGGGATCGGTGTCGATCATGCGCTCGATGTCCTGGACCGGCAGCGCGACCGGCAATTTGTTGGTGCGCTTGGGACTGCTCACCAGCGCAACCTCGTTGTCCGCAATGACACCTTCGCGGCGCAGCAACTCGCCAAAGGTCCGCAGCGCCGAAAGTTTGCGCGCAATAGAGGAGGTCGCCGCGGTGGTGTGCAGCTCTGCGAGGTAGGCTCGAACCTCACGCTGATTGAGGTCGCTTGGGCGCGACGCCCGGCCGTGACGTCGTCGCACCGAGTCGTCGAACTCGGCGATGTCCCGCGAGTACGCCCGGATTGTATGTGGAGAGGCGCGTACCTCGGAGCGCAAATGCTCAACGAACCGTTCGCGTGCCGCCTCCATCATCGCTGAGCCTAGCGCCTTGTCGCGCCTTGTCCAAAAAGACGGGCGCCTGGACTCAGCCGCACGACACTTCGGTCGTCACGATGGCGCTGCGGGCCTCGATGGCCGCGATCGCCTCGCAGTCGCCGGTATCAAGCGCCGTTTCTTCTGCGATCAGGGTGTCCCCTTGCCGAAACGTCTCGTTGGCGCGCAGCGGTCCGAGGTCGGAGATCGGCGTCCGTGACACATCGACCGACGACAAGACCTCGTGCGCCTCCAATCCCGCGAGGCTCTCCAGCGGGTTGTCCTGCACCCGTAAGGTCTTGAGATTCGGCCACGCAGCCGCGGACTGAACCCCGGTGAGCTGGGCCCCGCGCGCATCGAGGACTTCAACGAGTGGTAGCGCCGCCAACGGGGCGAGATCGTTAATCTCGGTGCTGCGCAGGGTCAACGACTGCAGTGTCGGCGCGGTCGCGATCTGGGCGAGGTGCGTCTGCGTGAGTGGCGTGTCGCTAAAGTTGATGGACTCGAGCGCGGGCAACTCGGCAAAGAACGACAGATCACCCGCGACCCCGTCTTGAAAGCTCAAGGAGCGTAGGACAACGCGCCCCGCCAGCGCCGAGAGGTCCTGCGCCTGCCCGTAGCCGCCAGCGCCGAAAAACCCTAGCAGCGGCAACGTGCCGAGGGCCGAGAGGTCGGTGAGGCCATCGTTGAATCGCACGTCCAAATCGCGCAACTCCTTGAGCCCCGCGACCGGCGAAAGGTCCGAGATGTGATTGACGGCCACCGCCAGGCGGCGCAGACCGGTCATGGTGGCAACGCCAGGCAGCTCGGTGAGTTCGTTGTCCCCCAGGTCGAGCACGCTCATGCGCACCAGAGCCTGCACGCCGTCTGTGGTCGTGATCTCGTTTTCCTGGGCTATCAAACGCGTCAGCTGGACCATGCCTTCCACGCCCGCAAGCGAGGTCAGCGCGTTGCGAGAGACTTCCAGTTCTCGCATTTTTGTCGCCGCCGAGAGTGCGGCGATCGATTGGATGGCGTTGCCTTCCAGATCGAGAAAGGCGAGTTCGGTGAGGCCGGCCAATGGCGCGATGTCCTCGATGAGGTTGTCGCTGAGCTGCAGTCCGAACAAGTGCGTGAGACCCGACAACGCCCCCACCCCACCGATCTGATTGTCGGACAGCGCGAGCACCTCCAAGGTGGTCAGGCTCGCGAGCGGGCCGATATTGTCGATCTCGTTGTCCCGCAGGTCGAGCGAGAGCAGCGCCGCGAGTCCAGCGAGTGGCGAGAGGTCGGAGATCGCGTTGCCGTCCAAAGCGACGCGCTGCAGCCTAAAAAGCGGTGCGAGCACGCGGAGGTCGGTCACCGCGTTGTTCGACAACTCGATCTGGGTGAGACCGGTGAGATTGAGCAGCGGGCTCAGGTCTTCGATGTCGTTGTCGGCCAAGCCCAGACTGACAATGCCCTGCGCGCACTCGAGCCCGGTCAGGTCCGCGATGCCTTGTCCTGGTGCGTTGAGGCCCCGAAGTTTGCGCAGATTTTGGGCCAGGATCACCGGCTCGGGCTCATCACCGTCTTGCTCCGGCTCCGGCTGCGCAACAACCGTCAGCAGGAACTCGCGCAGTGCCGTGTCGGGAATTTCAACCTCGCCGACACACAACTCGATGGTGTCCGGCGAACCGATCTCGCCCTCACCCCGCGCAGGTGCACACGCGACGAGCACCACCGCTACGAGTCCAGCCCAGCCGCCAAGCCTCACCATCCGCCGCCACGCTAACATGCAGGTCAGCTTCGCCTGTTCGCAAACGTGGTGTGGGTGTCGGTGACGCCATGGGTCCTGCCCCCCCAGGTGCCGGG
>JAESSZ010000601.1 GCA_016763875.1 Nannocystaceae bacterium | reverse complement strand
TGAAGCGCCACCTTGGTCCTGATGCCAGGACTGGAAGGTAATGGTCTCTGGGACTATGTCCGGTTGCGACACGACCTCAGCCGTCGCGATTTCACCGATCCCGTCAGGGATGCCGGACACGTTGCCGTCGATGCCCAGCATTGGGGCGTCCGTGGTGGACGCGGAGCCATCGTTATCCTCGTTGTTGGAAAGGACCGAGAACACCCGCCACCCGCCACCGGTGACGGTGTTGGCCGTCCAACCGTCGATCGAGCTTGGGAGCGGAAACTGGGGGAACTCGAACGTGTTTTCGTCCGGCACGTTCTGGCAGTCGGTACACACACCCTGGGCGCAGCCGTTGCAGTCCTCGCCAGCGGCACAGTCGTCGCAGGCGTTGAGGTTGGTGTTGCCATCGCGTGGCAGACAGTGCCCGCTGCCGTCACACGAGTCGGGATCCGTGCACGTGTTGTCAGCCGCGTCTCCGCACGCAGTGTCGACCGGCATGGCATCTAGGTTGCACCCTCCATTGCCGCCGCACACGCCCTCGCCGCAGTCGCTGCCGTACTGTGCACACGTATTGTCCGCCGTGCAGACGCACTCCGTCGCGAAGTTCGTGACGTCGATGTACCAGCCTTTCTCGAACCCGAGCAGGTAATCACCGGTGTCGTACGCAAACTCGATGATGCCTATTTGCCCAATGAGCGGCGCGGGAAGATCCAAACTGATGGAGTCCCAGTCATCGGCCTCGCGCGTCTCAACGCGTGCGCAAAAAGCCAGCGTCGGATTGAGTGGGCAGCTGATGAGGTCCGTCCATGTCACCCCATCATCGGTCGAGATGCGAATGATCTTGTTGTCGTACTCCCCGTTGCCCTCGTCGAGATGCCACGATTGAAACGTGATCGACGCTGGCAGCTCGGTCGGCGGCGTTCTTGCGTACGATCGCTCAGCGTGGCCGCTCGGGTATGGCTCGCGACGGTTGCCGTCGGTGCCCAAGACCGAGTTACCGAATGGAACTGGTCCGGGCTGATCTGATGACGGGGAGCTGCGAGGCGCTTCGGTGTACAGACGCCAGTCTCCACTCAACTCCCAACCGATGAGCGAGCGCTCGGTCGTGAAGAGGTTGGTATCGGCAAACGTGACGCACCCGGCGCAGGTGCCAGCGCCACACGTGCACTGCGCGGTGTCGCACTCGCTGCAGTCCATGCCGTCGAACGCGATATTCTCTTGGCAATCACCATTGGCGTCGCAGGTGTCGGCGGCGTTGCACTGCGTATCTGTTGTGTCGCCGCATGCTGCTCCCTCGGCTGCGTCGCCGACCTGGCAGGCGCCCAAGCTGGTGCAGATCGCGACCTCGCACTCGCCCGCCATGTCCGCGCAGTCACCGTCGTCGGTGCACGCCGGCATGCTGCCGGTCGTACCGGTTGCGCTGGTGTCCATGGTCGTCTCGTCCTCCCTGGTCGTCGGGTTGCCAGTGGCGTCCGGCGAGGTCATCGTCATCGACGTCATGCCGGACATTGAGCCGCTGGTGCCGCTGGTGCCGTCGGTGTCGGTGTCGAGGCCGCCTTGGTCAGGGTTGAAGCACCCGCCGAGGGCTACAGTTAGGAAAAGCGAGAGTGGGGCAGTGCTACGCCGGTAAGCCACGACACCACGGTACGCAGTGAACCTGCCCCACCGCAATGGGCGAACGCCACCATATTGGGGCGATCGGTGCCTGTGGGCGCGTGGCGGGACTCGCGGGGTGGGGAGACCTGCGCTCGGGTGTGACCCCGTGACGCCGCCGCCGTGCTCGTCGGCTAACCTCCTGTGCAGTGCAGCTTTCGGAGCACGAAGCACTGGCACGAGCACTGCTCGCAGCCAAGCCGATCCTTGTTTCGAAGTTGGCTGTCGCGTGCCAGGTGGACCACAGTGGAGCCGAGCGGTTGCTGACGGAGGTGCTTCGGTTCCTCGAACTCTGTGCTGCCAGCGAGAAGTCGTTGACGCCAAGCCCGCGGATCGACGGCGCGTGGCACGAGTTCGTGTTGTGCACACGGGAATATTCCGAGTTTTGTCAGCGGCGTTTTGGGCGTTTTGTGCACCACGATCCGGGGGGCACCGTCGAGGGAAACCGACGCCAGTTTCAGCGGACCCTCCGCGCCTACGCGGTGCGATTTGGCCCTCCCGACCCCGCGTACTGGGGAGACGCGGCGTGCGAGATACCGACGGCCGACTGTGGCAGCTGCGAGTCGGCCTCAGACCCTGCGTGAGGAGAAAACGTTACCCTCGCGTTCGGGGAAGCACCGCATGTATTTCACAGGAGACCTATCCGTCGATCCGGCCGCGATGACCAAGTTCAAGCGGGTCAAGCCCACCAAGGCGTTTGGCAAGCTGTTCTATTACCTCACGATCGGAGCGGCGGGCACCAAGAAGGAGGTCGAGACCTTCACGGCGGTGTCCGTGCTGCAGTCACTCAACGTCGCGATGCGCGATGTCGGGGTGGACAACATCGTACGGCTCGCTCGTGATGCGGAGGACATCTACCTCGACACCGAGGGGCGCAAGGGGGATCTGCGGGAGGCGATGGAGGCGTTCGAGAGCCACGCCAAGAGCGGGGGCGCAACGGATTTCGAGTTGCTGCAGTTGGTGCTTGAGCACGAGGACGAGCACCTCAAGTACCTGATCGACGTTCGCATTCGGCGCCAGCACCTGCCGGGCGAATACCCGATCAGCGTGCATCTCAACGGGGTGATGAAAGACTTCCGCGTCGACCCGGCGACGGGCACGGCGCAACAGGTCAAAGGAGCCCTAGGCAAGGTGTTTGCCAGCCAGGACGCGTACAACGGGTTCGTGGCGGGCCACAAGAAGCACTTCGATGGCTTTGTCGAGCGGCTTCGCGAGGCGATGAGCGCGGCGATGGACGTCGACGACGTCGTGCACAGCAGCAAGCGCAGTCTTGTGCGTCCGAAGTCGAAGAAGGGCAGCGTCAGCGACATCACGCACGATTATGAGGACACACGGCTCGGGCCGCTGCACGCGGGCTACCCGGGATTCGACGAGTATTTCTTCTACTCACTGGTCTGGTCCGAGATGTGTTTCGAGCACAACATCCGGATCCAAGACACGACGATCGTCGACGAAGGCGGACACGCGATGCTCGACGTGGGATCCGACGGGTTTGACGGAGGGGCCAGCGACACGCTCGATCCCGACTCGACGTTCCAAGCGCCCGCGGGCGAGGACATCAGCTATCACGACGGGCACGGATTTGAGTCGGAGTTCAACGACGCGAATCTGCTCGGCTCGACGACGAGCGACAGCGACACCAGCTCAGGAGGCGGTTGGCTCGACGCCTTTTCGTCTGACTCGGGAGGCGACTCGGGAGGCGACTCGGGTAGCGACTCGGGCGGCGACTCAGGCGGAAGCTCGTGTGGCTCAAGCTGCGGCGGCTGTGGCGGCGGCGACTGAGTCTTCGTACACTCCGCTGGTGAGGTTGGGATTCTTGGCGCGGGTGTGGTGCGTGACGGTTTGTGTGGCTGCGTGCGCAGATTCGGACAGCGAAGTCATCTTGGGTGACGCATGCGATGCCGAAAACACCGTCGTGTGCGCCAAGGTCACCCACAGCAGCGAGCGTTTCGAAAACGTGGCGGTGTGCCGCGACGCCGAACTGACGTTGCTGGTGCGGTGTGTGGGGATCGAAAGCTGCATTGACCCGGCGCCCGGCGTTGCCGCATGCACCGAGGTCAATACGTACGTGCCGTACGCAATCGCGGACGCAAGTTGTCCGTCGGCTGGCGAACGTGCGTGTGATCTCGAGCGCGATAACGTGCTGATGTGCGCCGATGGGCAGTGGACTCCCCAGGCCGACTGCACAACCGAGGTGCAGCGGTGTGGCGTCCCTGTTGGCGAAGACGTGGCCGTTTGTGAGGACTGACAGTCCGCGGGCCGAGCCTGATACAACCCGGACGTGGAGTTCCGCTGGCAGCAAACGGTACGGCTCGTCGCAGCACTGGGCGCGTTGACCCTCGCGGGTTGTGGCCCACAAAAGGTGGTGCCACAGCGCGATGTCGACGTGTGCCGAGGCGCGCGATGGCAGACGATGCCGGGCGACGGCATGGCGCCAACGGTGCTCGCCAGAGAATCGTTGGCGTGGGTCTCGTACGACGGAGCCCGGACGCCCAGAGTCGGAGACGTCGTGATCTTTCGTGTTGGAGACGGTGCCGACGATGTGCACGTCTCGCGCGTCGTCGGCGTTGGACCGAGCGAGGTGACCTTCGTGGATCACCTGCTCGTGAGCAGCGGGCAGGATCGGATCGAGCACGCGGCTCCGGTCGCAGCGTGTCTTGCCTCTCCGTCGGACTCGACCTGCAGGGTGTTTGAGGAATCGGTCGTTGGAGATTCGCACCGGGCGTGGCGCGTTCAGCGGCATGTCGTCAGCGACGCCGACAACCATCAGCCTTTTGGCACTTGGTCGGTTCCGGCAGCCCATGTCTTCGTTGCCGGGGACAATCGTGTGGTGAGCCAGGACTCGCGCGTGGGGCCACGAGGTCATGGGCGCCCGTTGCCCCGTAGCGCGTTGCTCGGGCGAGTCGTGGCCGTACAGCGCGATGGACGCTGCGCGCCGCAGCTGGGGACTTGATCCGCGACAATAGGACGTGCGATTCGGGGGGCGCCCTAT
>JAESSZ010000600.1 GCA_016763875.1 Nannocystaceae bacterium | reverse complement strand
GCGCATCGGCCACGGCCTCCGCGGGCGGGACGCTCGGGCCCACACCCGGCGTCGTGCTCGCCGCCCCGGCAGCGGGCGGAGTGGGTTCGGGCTCAGGCTCCGAGAACGGGTTCGGTGGTGGCTCGTCGTGCCCCCGGTCTCGCTTACGCCCCCGGTCTCGCTCACGTTCGCGTTCACGTCGGTTTGGCCGCGACCGACCGCGCGGGGCAAACGAGATGCCAATGCTCGGCCCCCAGCCAAAGCCACAGCCAAGGTCGAACTGCACCGCCGTATCCGGAGCGTCCGGCGGGACGTACTCAAACGACTTGAGGCACTTCTTGTCAGGCACGATGCCCGAGAAGGTGATGCCAATGTTGAGGTAGATGGGGCCGCCCATTCCGATCAGGACCGCGGGACCCGCAGCCCAGTACCCGCGTGTACCGCCACCGTGGTTGAAGAACACCGGCCCGGCAGACCCAAAAATATACGGCGAGAACCGATGGCTCCGATAAAAAACGTAGCGCGCCGTTGGGGTGACAAACACCGAATTGGTCGGGATCTGATTGTTGACGTCCGGGAAACGGCTCTTGAACGAACTCGTGTAGATAAAGATCGTGTCGCTGACCGACGACCCGATCCCCAACCCGTTGGCCACGAAGTAGCTGCCTCCCACCCCGAGCGTCAGCGGGATCAGATCGCGCGAAAATCCAACGCCCAAGGTTGGCGAAACTCCCCAGGTCCCTTTGGCCCAGGGCCGACCCTGCTCATCGTCTTTGGCTTGCGCGGTGGCGGGCGCCAACGTCGTGACGACAGCCGCAACAACCGCCCCTGCCCCGCAGGCTCCGCGCCAGGCGCGGGTAAACCTCGTGCGACCTATGTCCCGTGGACCGCCAACCATCGGCCTATCGTCAAGCAACACCCCACGTAGGTCAACGGGCGCCGCCGCTTTGTCCGAGTTTGTGAGCATCCCAGCGGCTGGCTACTCGCCACGGCTGCCCCCGCGCAACGATCGCCAGGGTAGGATGCGACAGATCCGAACCGCGGATCGGACTTGGAGACACCATCGTGCGCACACCTAACCTTCCCTCGGTTTTTCTGGCCCTGGCCGCCATCACCACCCTTGCCTGCGGCGACGACGGCAGCACGCCAGCCGCGACGACCACCGCGACCTCCGGCGCTAGCGGTAACGACGACGGCAGCGGCACGATGAACGACGGCATGACGGGCATGGGACCCGCTGGGGACGACAACGACGACAGTCAGACCCTCACCGAGGGCGGACAAGACACCGTCGGCATGGAAGACGCGACGGATGATGCGCCGGGCTGCGCAGTCGATCCGCAAGTTGACGGCTCGAGCTGTGCCGCTGACTGCGAGTGCGTCTCGGACACGTGTTTCCTCATCCCCGCGCTTGGCGGCATTTGCGGCGAGTGTGCTGGCGACGCCGACTGCGATGGAGGCGGCTGTACCGTTCCCAATCCAATCAGCGACCCTCCCGTGGGTTCGTCGTGCACCGACGGTAGCGCTGGCACCGGCTGCGAAACCACCGAGGTCTGTCAGGACGATCTCGAGTGCGGCACCCTCATCGAAGTCCCGGACATCTTCAGGCTGGCCACATGCGGCGAGTGTCTCGAAGACGCCGACTGCGAAGGCGAGCAGCTGTGCTCTCCGACGGTCGATCTGGCGTCCTTCTCAGGCGAGCGCCAGTGTGTCGAGGCGGGGACGGTCGAGAACGGCCAGATCTGCGACCAGAACGGCACCGGCAACGAGGCGTGCAGCTCGGGAATCTGCGCCACGGTTTCAATCATGGCCGTGGTCCAGCTCGGCGTGTGGCGAGTGCGGCGTCGACGGCGACTGCAACGACGACACCTTGATGTGCGCGGACGCGGACATCGACACCGACACGCTGACGGTCATTCCGCCGATGTGCGTTCCCGTTCGCTAGACGCGGGTTTACGTGGGCTCGACCTCGCGGCGACCGACTTCAAAGTCGGCCTCGCCGCGATGGTCCCACGGTCACCCTGTTGCGGCTGAGTTCAGGAGTCCTCGGCGCGCATGAACGTGCCGTTGACACGGTCCTTGGTCACGCCAGGGAACTTCAGCACTTGGTTGTGCATCGCCACGTAGATCCCAGGCTCAAGCAGTTGCACCGCCAACAACGCCTCGGTCAGGTTTTGCGGGGCGTCTGAGCTTCGCAGCGCGTACGGACGCATGGCGCCCGTGAGCACCACTGGCACCAACGGAGTCCCCAACTCCTCGACCAGCGCGTCTCCGGTGTTCTGCAGACGGTCTGTGCCGTGCACGACCACCACCCCGTCGTAGGTCTCGCAAAGATTGCCCGCCGTGCGAGCGATGAGGCGATGATCCTTTTCAGACATCTCCGTGCTGTCCTTGTTCAACAGCGGCACGCGGGACAACTCAACGCCTCGCAACTCGAAACTCGCCAGCATCACTTCGAGCACTGAGACCCGGTTGCTGAGCACGCCTTCGAGTTCATCGTAGGTCTTGTCGATCGTCCCGCCCGTCGAGATAAGTGCGATCCGCTTCATCGACGCGGAGCCTAACCCGGCCGCGGTTTCGTGGCATAACGCTGAGTTCGACGATGCAGTGCTGGACTCTCCATCGCGTGCCCGCGCTCCTGTTCGCTGCTCTGGCCTGTCACGCGGACGCGGGCCGACCGATCGAAGCGGCCCCACCAGCGGCGAACGTCACGCCAGCCGCCGCGCCCGCGCCCCAACCGGACCGGTGCCCCGAACTGGTCGACCTCGAGGTGCTCTTCATCGGTAACAGCTACCTCAACCTCCACGATCTTCCGTTGCGGCTGTCGCAGATGGGCGAGGATGCGGGCATCAAGATCGGCGTCGACAAGGTCACCATGGGTGGGGAGAACTTCGAGTATCACCTCCGCCGACCCAAAACGGCCAAGCTGCTGCAGGCGCGTGAGTGGGACATGGTTGTCCTGCAAAGCCATAGCCTCGACCCGTTGAGAAACCCCGAGGGTTTCCTCAGCGCGGGCGCCGAGCTGGGCGTTCGTGTGCGAAAGCAGGGCGCAGAACCTCTGCTGTTTGAGACGTGGCCGCGTCGCGCTGGCCACAACGTCTACAACTATTTCAAGCCCGCAGGTGGCAACCCAGAGGCGATGCAACTCGCGGTCAGTGGCCGCTACGCGGAGCTGGCGGAGGCCGAGGATATGCGCGTGGTCCCCGTCGGTACGGCCTGGACCAACGTGATGCAGCAGTACCCGGAGATCGATCTGTTCGCCAAAGACGGCGGCCACCCAAGCATCGCTGGGGCATACCTCGGTGCATGCGTGGTGTTTTCCGTGCTCACTCAGCACTCACCCGTTGCCGGCAAAGACGCATCCCGGGGCGTGAGCGAGGCCGATGCCGAGACCCTGCGCGCGGTGGCATACAAGGTAGTAAACCCGCGTTGCGATCCGCCTGCGTGACCCGCTGACCAACCGTCAGTCGCAAACGTTCGGGAGGCCGGGCGTCATCGAAGTCGCGACAAACTCGTCGCTACTACGGCGGTCCCCGGAGCATCGTGACAGCGAGACCGTCTCACGTATCTCAGAGGTGGGACCCTCGTCGATGACGGGTACCAGCCCACAGCAGGTCATCAGAGGGTACAGGGCGGGCACATCGGTGTCGGTCCCCGACTCGTAGATGAACGCGTCGATCAGCCCGTCGGTCTCGATAGTGTCGAAGCTCGCCCCGGGCGCAAAGTCGCTGGCGGGACGTTGGTAGATAGCGAGAGCATCCTCGCCGTTCTGGATATTGTTCGACACGCCCGCGAACGCAATGTCAGGGACGACGTTGGTTGAGCCCACTACGAGCAGGCCGGTGGCCGAGGTGGCCGCTCCACCAGCATCCAGTTCAACGGCTGTGTACGCCTCTAAGGCGCCCGACCACAGCACAAGCGTGTACCCCGACAAAGAGACCGCCGCATCGACTCCCGTCGCGATCTCCACAAACTCCTCGCCGTCCGCGTTGATCGTATTGGGCGAGTCGGGGTCCACCTCGTTGATGACAAGATGAAGCACCGTCACCGACGTTGCGTCGCTGGCCTCGGGCGCGACGAGCTGTAGCTCCAGGTCCACGCCGATGGGCACGGTGTCTTGCACCGTCGCCGTAATCTGGGTGTCGGAGTCGATCGAGAACACGCCGATGTCCACGCCGGACACGGTGACGTCGGTAACATCAGCAAAACCCGATCCGGAGATCACCACGGTGCCTCCGTGCACGATCACCTGAGGTGAGGCGGCACTGACACTGAACCCCCCACCCGTGCTCGTCGAATCTCCCGTGCTCGAAGTTCCTCCGGATGAGGAGCCTGCGGTC
The DNA here is from genome assembly GCA_016763875.1 of Nannocystaceae bacterium. Classification (GTDB taxonomy): domain Bacteria; phylum Myxococcota_A; class Polyangia; order Nannocystales; family Nannocystaceae; genus JAESSZ01. The sequence continues at coordinate 1,507 of JAESSZ010000600.1, read as the reverse complement.
CCAAAGTCCGCGCTATCGGCGGAGTCGTTGGTGCTCGGGGACGAAGTGCCTCCGTCGCTCGGGTCCGAGTCCGAACTCGAACCGGGGTCGGTGCCCGAACCGTCGGCACTCGCATTGGTCGCCGACACCGTCACCGGAAGCGTGGTCGCGACATCGCTGGTGGTGCCGGTCGCGCTGCCCGTACCACCGCCCATTCTTCCGCCCCCGTCGTCTGCGCCGCACGCAGGGACGCACACCAGCGCCAGCAACCACCCGAACCGAATACCGTTCACGACCCAACCCTATTGGGCAGGCTGCCGCGTTGTCAATCCTCGTTGTCAATCCTCTTGGATGAGACGCATGAACAACAGACGGCTCGTCACGGAGGGAGGCTTGCCACTCTCATCGACAAGCGCAACGGCGTAGCGAAACCCTCGCGAACCGAACGCGGCCTCCAGCTCAGCCTGCGACCATGACCGTTGTCGATGATGCGCCTCCACGACCGTGCCATCGTCGAACTCGAAGCGCTCGGTGATGTACTCGCCATTGGACGACGCATCGTGGCGAGAGCTTTGGCGATAGACCGCGTCGAGCATCTTGTCGCCGCGACTGACGACAACCCGAGCCTCGAACGCAGCATCGGCAGCATCGAACGACAGTTGAGTCGCGTCGAGGGCGACCTCACCTCCGGGTTGAAGACCCCTCTTGATGTGGTCGAACAAGCGCGAGAGCTCGTCGTGCGTTTCCAGTGAACCGACAGTGTTGCTGGGCAAAATCGCGAGTCGGTACCGACGACACCAGCGAACATCAAGCATGTCCGCAGTGACCACGCGTTCCCCTGCAAACCCAGCCGCGACGAGCTTTTCTCTCGCGGCGTCTGCCATGGCGGCGTCGCGTTCGATCCCGTCAGCGTCCACGCCTGCTGCCAACAGCGCCGCAAGAACGCGCGCCGTGCCGCACCCCAACTCAACCACCGGACCCCCAACCGCACGCGCGACCGCGGTGTACAGCACGGGCTCGAAGTCGGCGAACGGACGAGCGGCATGCGCAGCGTCGAAGAGCTCGGGAGTCCAACTCATCGACCTACCAACCTCTGTGGTACACCAATTCGGTGAGGCGAGGCGCAAGCTGGCGGACCGGGGTCTTCGGCGCGCTGCTGCTGACATCATTGGCGATCACGGCTGTGTGCAGCCGCAGCGGTCGGCTCAACACGCAGTTCGATGCAGTGTCGGTGATCGACGGCAAGATCCTCGAAGGCGGCGTGTCCTTGTCGGGCACCCTGGAAGCCCGCGACGAAGACGTCCGGCGCTTCGCCAGAGCGCTGTTTACCGAGGCGCCGCTGGCCCAATGGGTGGACGTGCCAACGCGCGGGCTCGTATTGGAACTCGAAGTCGTGGACGGCATCCCCCAGGGCGAGGCGACGGTCTACGCCGACTTGAACGCCCCCGAGGTCAAGCGTTTGCTCGCGGCGAGCGGCTACGCTCTCACAGCAGCCCAGTGGATCTCCCCGCGCGTCAAGATCGCGACG
>JAESSZ010000599.1 GCA_016763875.1 Nannocystaceae bacterium | reverse complement strand
GAAACTCCTGCAGGCGATCCTCGCCGGTCAATCGGGCGACTACCTGCTTCCGCCGGGCGAGGTGTCCTTCCTTCTGCACGTCTCACTGGTCGTGAACTACGACCGTGGTGCGTACTACCCCGAGAAACACTACTCGCACCTCGTCGACTCGATCACCGATGTGATCCGCAATCGCCCGGGATGTGACGTGTTCCTCGAACACGAGGTCGATGCCATCGTGACTGACGGCGGTCGGGTCACCGAAGTACGGACCAAGAATGGACAACGCTTCGGCGCGCAGCGGTTCATCTCCAACATAGACCCGACCAAAACCGCCGAACTCACCGGTACGGGCTGGACACGCGCGGGCAGCAAGCGCCCGCGATACGCGTACTCCTCAAGCACGTTCACGATCTACCTGGGGATCGCCAACATCGACCTCCGCGAGCACGGTTTTGGCTCGTTCAACGTGTGGCACTACCCGCACGACGACCTCAACCGCATCTACCGGACTCAACTGGTAGACCACGATCTGTCCGACCCGTGGCTGTTCATGTCAACGCCCACGCTGCACACCGACGCACCAGGACTCGCCCCACCGGGGAATCAGATCCTCGAGATCGCGACGAGTTGCGACTACGCATACTTCGAGGCGCTACGTCGACGCAGCGAACGCGACTACTCCAAGGCGAAGACCAAGATCCGCGACCGCATCCTCGAGATTGTGGAGCAGCGTTACATTCCCGGGTTGCGGAAGAATCTGTCGATAAGGGTGGCTGGCACCCCCCTGACCAACGAGCGCTATTGCTGGGCGCCACAGGGCAATGCGTACGGCTCGCTGCTTTCTGCCGACTCGGCGTGGCCGCGCGTGGCGCCCGAGACCCCGTTCGACAACATGTACATGGTGAACGCCACCGCCGGTTTTCCCAGCGTGAGCGGGACGGTGGGGTCAGGCCTACGCCTGTTCAAGCAACTCGACAACGCGAGCGCTTGAGCGCTCTACGTGCCATCGCCGAGATCCAGATGCAGGCCGAGGCCCTGCGCGGTCGCGGTCAACCGCAGCTCAACGTGACTCAGAAGGTTGAAGACCGCCGCGGCTATTTCTCGGCCAAGCCGCCCTTCAAGGCGCAGCAACCGCTGCACCGGGTCTCGATTGCGAGCGATCCAGTCGCCGAGTTCGAGGGACGCGACGATCACTGCACCGTCGGCGGCTCGGCGCCTGTCCAGCCCCGCCATCAGTTCGCGGCGATGCGCGGCACCGAACGTCACGCCAAGGGAATGCTCGCCCATCGCGACCCACGCGTCGGCAAATAGGTCGTCGCCCGCATCGAGGCCAAAATCCACCAGTGAATCGAGACGTACCGGGCGCCGCTTTCGCAGCCGCTCGGCGTGCAACCCAGGTGTCGTCGCCTGCATTGCTGCGAGCGCGGCCTTGGGGTCCTCGAGATCGACCACTAAAACGCCGTCAACGGATCCATCGCTCAGATCATGAAACGACATCGAGACCCCGGACACGCTCAGTAACGGTGGCGGCGCGGCCTCCAACGCCTTGATGCTTGAGGCCGCCAGGTCGTTGAACCCCTTGAAGTCGGGACACCGAAACGGATCACGGCGGATGCTCTCGGCGTACTGCAGCGCAGCGGTCCCCACAGCCTTGAGGTCTAGACCTACTCCCAAACTCGCCACCGCACCGCCCGGCGGCGGCGGAATATCGGGGATCGCGTTTGGGAACTTCGCCAATAGCGCCGCGAACGTCGGACTGAGCTCCAGCGTCACCGACCAAATAATCGTGCTCGGCGATGCGTCCTGAAATCCCACAACGAGGCGCGGGAAGGCGGCGAACACTGCGAGCAACTCGTCAACGCACACCTGGCTCTCGGAGCTGTCTACGATATCGAACGCGGTCGCGACCCGGCTGTTGAGTGAGGAGCCTCGTCCCAGGTAGGCCGTCATGAACAGCGAGAGATCAAGGTAGCCACTCACGCTGCGCCGAAGCGTGTGGCGGCTTCGAATCTCGGCGAGGCGGCCGGTACTCGCCAGCGACCGCTCGGGAAGTTTCTGCCCAAAAACCAGCGGGAGAAGTTCACGCTGGATCTCGCCCGCGGGCAGCACAGCCATGACGAGGTCAGACCCGACAAGGGCCGCGACCCGTAACTCCCCGTCCTTCGTCGCGGACGCGAGGTAGGTTTGGCCGTGGAACGTCCGCGTGTTTGGTCTTCCCTCGACCTGAGCGTCAACGCGGCGCAACCCGGCGACAAAGAGATCGGCGTCGGCCAACCGCAACCGCAGCACGGGCGCGACACCCAGCCCGTAGGCAATGAAGCGCGGGTTGAACTCCAACCCCACCCCCGCCAACGCGGTGATGGTCGGAGGCCCGCCGAAGAACGCTTCGATAACCTGCTTGCGCTTGGACGTGTCCTCTTCGAATGAGCTGGCGAGCCCAAGATCGAGCAGCGCACCGAACGGCGCAAACACGGGCGCCAAGCGATCAACAGTCGCGTCCGGAAGCGCCTCCTGGTGGGCGAGCACAAACGGCGTGTCCGCCGGGACAAGCGCGAGGAAGTCAGTGGTGACAATCGGCCACACACTGCCGTCGTCGAGCGCCACTGAGGGTGGCGCCGCGCGGTCTCCCAACGTCGGGTCCACCAGCGCTGCGCCCCGTTCGCTGCACGCGCCTAGGGCGAGGCAAACAGCGAGCAGCAACCCGAGGAAACGCGCCATGCGCCAACCCTACCAGTGTGTCGGCGATCCGGCCGACAGACCACGGCAAGGCGGCGCATGCGTCACTAACTTGCGATGAACTTGCGACGGGGTGCATTGCACCCCGTGTGTCACCAAACCCGCGCGCTACTCGGCGGCGAGTTCGGCGTCCTGCTGCGTCTGGGCGCCGTAGCCGGGCTTGATGCCGTCGGCTATCATGCGCTCGGACAAGTGCCGAGCGAAGCGTGCGCCGGTGCCGACCAGGTCGTCGTACTCGGGCACGACGTACAGCGGCCGGTTCATTTCCGGATGCGCCTGCTGGTACGCACGCAGGTCGTCAAGATCGTAGTCCATCGACGCGAGCAGCTCGGCGAACTCGGTCTTGGCCTTCGCCTTCGCTTCACCCAACGCCATCTGCACGCGGCTATGGGCGTTGATCTCGCCTTCGCCTGACGTTTCGATCGGCAGGTAGATCATGTCCTTGAAGTGGTTGATCACGGCCGACTGCGCGCCATCAGACTGGGTCGAAGGCATGCAACCGAACGGCTTGAGCGACAGCACCATGTGCGCGATGCCCTTGACCGTGTAGTAGATGTTCTTCGCGACCTCGAGATGGCCCTCACCGCCCTCAGAACGCGTGTGGTAGAACTCGTGCGCGATCTTCTCCATCTCGTACATGTCGACGATCTTGTGGGTCGTGCCACCTAGGGCTTCCCGCACACGGTCGTACTGACGGCGATAGACCTTGTCGGCGAACTCCATCGCGCCGCGCTTCTTGTAATATTTCGTGTCCATGGCGAGGCGCTTGCGCAGCTCCCACCATTTCAACTCGCCTTCGGTCTCGTCGAGCATGCGACGGTCCTTGGCTTTGATCTTCTCCTGCCAAAGCATGTAGCAGAGCCACGTCGCAATCGGCTCGGTGATGATCTCTGCGCCCTCGGTCTGCAGGAACCGGAACATGTTGAAGTTGCCGTCGCCCTCGGTGGTCTGCGCCCAGAACTCTCCGGTGACCTTGACCACTGGCTTGGGCTGGAGGCGATCGACTTCGACCTCGTTCATGCGGCGCGAGACCTCGCGCAGCGGCTGGGTGTAGTCCTCGGTTGTGAGGAGATCCACGAACTTGACCACAAGATCCAGGGTCGACAGTGCACTCGGGCGCTTGTCGGCCAAGATCTCGCGCAGCCGGCCGTTGACCTGCGGCACTGAGATCTTCTTGATCGCCTCGCCGAGGAAATACAGCGCCTCGTTGAGAACACGATCGGTCTCGCCGGCTACGGTCTCGTAAGGGCGAATCTGGTTGGCCAACTCGTTGAGCAGGTCTCCCATGTTGATCGTGGTGACCAAGCCCATGAAGAAGTCGGTGTTGAGGTCCAGGCCAGCCTTGACCTCGGCCTGCTTGAGTCCGCCCTTCTGCTGAAACAGCAGCACGCGAAACCCTTCGAAGCCGGAGTTGCGAAGCGCGAGGCGATACTCAGCTTCGTACATCCCGAAGCGGCACGGACCACACGCGCCAGCCGTGACGAAGAAGTACTTGGCGTTGATCTCCTCGACCGACATTCCCTTGTCGTCGCGCAAGTGCTCCAGGTACTGCACGAGGTTGCCGACAGTGAAATAGGTCGGGTTGCACTGGCCGTTGTTGCCGTACTCCTTGCCCTTCTGGAACGCCACGGTGTTGGGCGTGGGCAAGATCGCGGTGCTGTAGCCGAGACGCTCGAAGTGGGACTTGATCAGGTACTCGTGGCGAAACGTGAACCCACCGAACAGCAACGTGGTGTGGTCGCGTTGGTCCGCGGTAAAGTCGTGCTCCACCGGCCGCTGGAACTGGGCGTTGATCGAATGAAACGCGATCCCCTCTTTGTCAGAAACCTTCTGGCGTTCTTCGTCCAGAAGCTGCTGAACGACGGGTTGCTGAATCACGTTGAGGAGTTGGTTGCGGTGTTCGGTCGTGGTCGCCATGGTCAGTCCTGTTTGGGTGACACCGTTGTCACTGACACTTGTGTCAGTGAACTTCGCGCCTTGTTTTGGCACAGGCCGACGGCCCCGGCAAGAGACCTGCGCAACCGTGACAACCGGGTGCAACGGGCCTCTACCGCACACCAGGGGTCTGGTGCCGCCAGTGACGCTGTTCGCGCACTGGCCGTCGAGGCCTACAACTGGGGTGAAGCGATACCCGTGACCTGTGGGATCCGGGTCTTGAGTCGGCGCTCGATGCCCTGCTTGAGCGTAGCTTGTGAGCTAGGACACCCGATGCAGTTGCCCGTCAACTGGACGTGAACGACGTCGCCGATCACATCGAGCAACTCGATATCGCCGCCGTCGGCCTGCACCATCGGTCGACACTCATCGAGCACCTCACGAACACGGGCTATCAAGTCGTCGCGATCGAGTCGCGGCTCGTCTTGGGACACGCTGGCCTCGTCGGCCAAGCCTTCGAAAGGAGACTGCTTGGGGTGCAGCACAGGAAGACGACGCCGCGCGGGAGTCTTGCGTGGCTGTGTGTCGCCAAAACCTACGGTTTCCCCACCCGCGGCGCGCCAGGCTTCGATGCCACCGGCAAGGCTCACCACGGAACGAAATCCCTTGGTGGCCATACGCTGTGCGGCGGTCACAGAGCGCTTGCCCGAGCGGCAATAGACGATCCAAACGCCCTCCGGATCGAGTTCGTCACACCGCGCTGTGATCTCTTCGACCGGAATATGCACGGCGTGCGACAGGACCCCCGAGCTCACCTCGGCCTCAGTACGAACGTCGAGCAGAAGCACTTGCGCCCCGTCTGCAACCCGCTCTTTCAGTTCGGCGACCGTCATCTCGGCGATCTCGGGCTCGGCTTCCTCGGCAGGGCTCGCGTCAGCCAGCACGGCCACACCAGCGATCCGGTCCTTGAGCGTGCCATCGAGGTCCAGGGTGCGCAACTCGTCGTACCCACCGATCGGCTCCCCGTGAATGAAGATCTGGGGCGTCGTCGCCTTGCCCGTCACGATCTTGAGCCAGCCTCGGGTGGTCTCGTCCATCGTGACGTCTTGTTCTTCGAACTCAATGTCCCGCTCGCGCAGAAGATCCAATGCCGCGCGGGTGTAGGGGCAGCCGCGCTTGAAGTAGACCTTGATCGCGTGGACGTCTTTGTCCGCCGCCGCGGTGTCCTCTTCGCCACTGATGATCCCCGACTCGACGCGGTGCTTCTCAAGGCGAAGCTCGTCGCTCTTCCACATGTGTTGGTCGGGCACGCGGTTCTGCCACGCCGGGATCTCGGGCTTACGTGTGATCTTGCGTAGACCAAGCACACCACGCGCGCGGTTGAGGGCCCGCGCTGCGACACGCACCCCGGAGCGCGGCGACTGCTCCCCTTGCTCAACAACAACATCGAGAGTTTTGATCGTCACACGGCGAACGAGGGTACCCAGCATGATTGGCGACTCGTACGCGCCGCCCGCGACTCGGTCAAGCGCGGGGGTGGCGCTGGCCTGATCGAGCTGCGCGGGTCTTCCGCTTGGCGCGCAAAAACGCGACCGCGCGAAGGCTTGGCCCGCGGTCCACGAGTGCGCTGCTGTCCACTCGGTTTCCGCAGGGACGAGCCGTTGTTCTTGCAGAGGAATTCCGGTCGCAGCACGTTGGCTCAGCCCGGCCGCACGACCGCGTTCGGACGAGCTTTGACCGCGGGTCGGTGGTAATGGAGGCGTGTTGGCGACCGGACCATCGCGGGTGCTTGTCCTTGGCGGACGCGGCTATTTCGGCCGCCGCGTCGTGGCTGCGCTGAGGCTCTGCCAGGAGCTCGAGGTCACCGTCAGCGCGAAACGTGGTGCCGCGGCGAGCGAATCCACGACAAAATCGCCGAGACCTCCCGCGAGCCCCCCCGCAATCGATCTCGCCCGCCCCGAGATCTTCGAGCCTCTCACGACGTTCGACATCGTCGTCAACTGTGCCG